>CAYLIM010000003.1:0-87801 GCA_964383805.1 uncultured Acetatifactor sp. | reverse complement strand
CGGTTATCAGACAGTGTACATTGACAATGTGACGTTCAAGGATGCCAGCGGCAACTTGATTGAGGCAGATACCTCCGCAGAGTTTGTGGCTGCAGTCAGTGGTGAAGAAAGAACGAATTTAGCTACCCTCAAGGATGTCGTAGAGTTTGAAGGGTTTGCAGTCTCTGGCGCTGGATGGTCACAGCAAGGTTTCGATATGCCTCAAGAGTTTATTGATGCATTAGTACCGGGTTCAGTGATTGAGATTTCCTATACCTCTGAGAGTGGTGATATGTGGTTGCTGATGAATGGGGCAGAGGCAGGTTGGATAAGATGTGGTGCTACGGCCGATCCCTGTGGCCCTACACCTTCTTACTATAACAACAGCAAGAATATTGCACAGATTACCTATGATCAGTTGGTAGCAACTTATGGTGAAGATGTATCTACCTGGGGAACAAGTATGCAGTGTGAATCCTCTGGTGCATGGGAAGTGTACTCGGTAAAGGTAGGTCAAGAGTCTCCTACTTACTCTTTGATTTCAAGCCAGACGGTGGAATTTGAAGGTTTTGCAACTTCTGGCAATGGGTGGGCACAGCAAGGTTTCGATATGCCTCAGGAGTTTATTGACGCATTAGTACCCGGTTCAGTGATTCAGATTAATTACAGTTCTGAGAGCGGTGATATGTGGCTGCTGATGAATGGGGCAGAAGCGGGTTGGATTAGATGTGGTGCTACGGCAGATCCTTGTGGCCCTACACCTTCCATCTATAACAGTGCTAAAGACACATGCTGGATCACCTATGATATGTTGGTAGAGACATATGGCGAAGATGTATCCACATGGGGAGCAAGCATGCAGTGCGAATCTGATGGCGCATGGCAAGTATATAGTGTTAAGGTGGGACCGGCAAGAGAACTCAAGATGGTCAACAATTTGGTGGAGTTTGAAGGGTTTGCAACCTCTGGCAACGGATGGGCACAGCAGGGATTTGATATGCCTCAGGAGTTTATTGACGCATTAGTACCCGGTTCAGTGATTCAGATTAATTACAGTTCTGAGAGCGGTGATATGTGGCTGCTGATGAATGGGGCAGAAGCGGGTTGGATTAGATGTGGTGCTACGGCAGATCCTTGTGGCCCTACACCTTCCATCTATAACAGTGCTAAAGACACATGCTGGATCACCTATGATATGTTGGTAGAGACATATGGCGAAGATGTATCCACATGGGGAGCAAGCATGCAGTGCGAATCTGATGGTGCATGGCAAGTTTACAGTGTAGCAGTTGGCACTATGGCTGAATAAGCAGTTATCTATTCCGAGGGGGGCCTCAGCTTTCTTCGGAATAGACTTTCAATTCAAGATAGAATAAAATAGGAGGAATAAAACAACATGAAGAATGTGACAAAGAAATTACTTTCTCTGGGTCTTTGCGCAGCTATGGTTGCCGGTATGACGGCCTGTGGCAATGAAAGCGGCGGCAACACACCTACCGGAGATACCCCGAACACTGTGCAGCAGAGTGGCAACGCTGGTGGAGAGAGCAGCGGCGGAGAGAGCAGCGGCGGCAACACCCTGTACAATGAGGGCGAGACCAGAACCATCCGTATCGGTACCTGGTTTGACCAGTACTATGACAGCACTCACAAGGATATCTATGACAATCCGAACATGAACAATGAAGACCAGGCCAATGCGCAGTTTAACAATCTGAAAGAGGTTGAGGAGAAGTACAATGTAAGAATTGAGTTTGTCAACCTGACTTGGGATGGTATCCAGGAGTCCATCAATACCTCCATTCTGGCAGGTACACCGGACTGCGATATCTATCAGGGCGATATGACTTTCCTGATCCCTGCAGCGCTGAACGGATTCTGCACGAATCTGGCGGATGTACTTCCTGCAGATGATGATCTTTTCAATGATCAGATGATCTTTGCTCCCACCGATCTGGGCAATGGCGATGGCGTATATATCTTCAAGACCGTTACAGGCGAGTCCAAGTACACAGACACTTATCCGCTGGCATTTAACGGCCAGATGCTGGCTGACGCAGGTCTGGAGAATCCCAACGACCTGTATGCAAGAGGCGAGTGGACATGGGAGAAGTGGAGAGAGTATATGATCGCTCTGACCCAGGATACCGACGGTGACGGCGTGATCGATCAGTATGGTTTCGCTTCCCGTTTTGATTTCCTGGTGAACAATCTGCTGACCAGCAATGGCACCTACATTGCGCAGAACGGCACTGAGAACCTGACCAGTACAGAGGTGGGCGAGGTTCTGGAGTTCATCTACAACATGTATAATGTTGACCGTGTGGCTCGTCCTTGGAATGCGGATGATTTCAATGAGAACACCAACGCGTATCTGAACGGCAATATCGCATGCTGGATCACTGCAGCTTGGATCGCAGCTCCCAACGGCAACAATGACGGCGCTCTGGGCTGGGATATCATCTGGGCTCCCTGGCCGATTGGCCCTCATGGCAATCAGGATACCAACAATCTGAGAAACGGCGCTGCCGGTAACGCATGGATGATTCCTACAGGCGCTAAAGACCCTGAGCTGATTTACGCTGTATTCCAGGATTGGCAGAACTGGTACAAGGGCGACACCGACTTCCGTGACAGCGATATGACATGGTGGGTGGACTCCGCTATGACCGAGGAGAACCTGGAGGTTATGGGTTATCTGGGAAGCCGCGAAGGTATTGAGCTTTGGAACGCGCTGGGCGAGATCTGGAATTGGCCTGATCTGCTGGATGGTGTGAATACTCCCGCACAGTATCAGGAGATCTACAAGCAGCCTTGTCAGGATGCTCTGGACGGTTTCTTTAAGTAAGCCGGACTCTGAAACGGACACTTGGGTGGAGCACCGCAAGGTGCTCCACTGTTATTAAAAATAAAAATGTGAGGTTCCTATGAGCGAGATTAAGATGATTGCCCCTGCCGTGAAAAATGTTCCCTGGCAGGAAAAGCCTGAAGGGATCAAGGGTGCTCCGATCTGGAGATACACCGAGAACCCCATTATCGGCCGTAACCCCGTGGAGGGCGTGGCCCGTATTTTCAACAGCGCAGTAATGCCCTATGGCGATGAGTTTATCGGTGTGTTCCGCGGAGAGCAGACCAACGGTATCCCCTATATTTATCTGGGGAGGAGCAAGGATGCGATCCACTGGGATTTTGATAAAGAGAAGATTCCGTTTGTGGATGAGGAGGGCAAGCCTTTTATGCCTATCTATGCCTATGACCCCAGACTGGTAAAGGTGGAGGACGCCTATTATATCATCTGGTGTCAGGATTTCTACGGCGCATCCATCGGCATGGCTAAGACTACGGATTTCAAGACCTTTGTAAGGCTGGAGAACCCCTTCATTCCCTTCAACAGGAATGCGGTTCTGTTCCCCCGCAAGATTAACGGCAACTATGTGATGCTGTCCCGTCCTTCTGACAGCGGTCACACGCCCTTTGGCGATATCTTCCTGAGCGAGAGTCCCGACATGGTATACTGGGGCAAGCACAGACATGTGATGGGCCGCGGCAGGGAATGGTGGGAGTCCGTGAAGATCGGCGGCGGCGCTGCTCCTATTGAGACCAGCGAGGGGTGGCTGTTGTTCTACCACGGCGTCAGCGGCACCTGCAACGGTCTGGTATACAGCATTGGCGGCGCGATTTTGGATCTGGACAATCCCTCCGTCGTGAAGTATCGCTGTGAGACTTTCCTGCTGACTCCCGAGGAGTGGTATGAGGAGAGAGGTTTTGTGCCTAACGTGGCTTTCCCCTGTGCCACCATTCATGATCCCGAGAGCGGTAAGATTGCCCTCTACTATGGCTGTGCTGACAGCTATGTGGGACTGGCTTTCTGCTATTTCGACGAGATTGTGGCATATATCAAGGAGCACAGCGTTGTGACGCAGGAGGATACCGAGATCGGCAAGAGATAACAAGATAACGGGAGCGGGAGACAGAGGATTTGTTTCCCGCTTTTTCCACTGATGGCGTTTGAACGGCGGTGGAATATTGATTGGTATGTGCGCTAAAGCGCACAGGGGGTATAAGTATGAAAGTAAACTTTCATATACGGATTTGTGCAGTATCGCAAGCGTGGCTTGCGATATGCATGTAGAGGTAAGTTTGAAACTAACGTTTCAAATACTGATCAACGCAGTATCGCAAGCACAGCAGTAGTTGGCTTTGCCAACTACAGATATGCAGGAAAGAGGTAAATATGAGATTTGTGTATCCGGAAGGAAAAAGCAAGGCACTGACCTTCAGCTATGATGACGGTCAGATTCACGATAGGAAACTGGTGGAGATTATGAACCGGCATGGGATGAGAGGAACCTTTCACCTGAATTCCGGCAAGCTGGCCCCGGACAGAAATCACACTGTTTTTGTGGCCGCCGAGGAGGTAGCGGAGCTGTACGCAGGGCATGAGGTGGCGGCTCACGGGGTGCAGCACCGCAATCTGCCCACCCTGACCCATAATCAGGTGGTGAATGAGGTCCTGGAGGATCGCCGGGCGCTGGAAAAGCTCACAGGCGGCATGGTACAGGGATTGTCCTATGCCTTTGGAAATTACTCGGAGGAAATTATTGTGATCTTGAGAAGCTTGGGAGTCAAGTACTCCCGGACGGTCAATTCCACCAATGGTTTTTTCCCGCCGGCGGATTTTATGGCGTGGCATCCCACCTGTCACCACAATGGCAGACTGATGGAATTGGGACAGAATTTTTTGTCCGTCCCCAGCTATGTGGAGCTGCCCTTGATGTATGTGTGGGGGCACAGCTTTGAGTTTGCGGGAAACAATGACTGGAATGTGATAGAGGAGTTCGCCAAACTGATGGAGGGAAAAGAGGATATCTGGTATGCCACCAACGGAGAGATATGCGATTACATTCTCGCCGTGCGCAGCCAGGAGTCCAGCGGCGACGGACTGACCATGAAGAATCCCACGGCCACCGACGTATGGCTTAGAAAGGACGGCAGCCGGGAGCTTTTGAAGGTTGGCCCCGGACAATGTATTTTCCTCGGAGAGAGATAGAAAAGAATCCCATGGCAGTCTGCGCTGTCATGGGATTTTATACTGACTAACGTTAACATTTTCCAATTTGCGCGCAACACATGTCGCATAATCAGGCAACATGCACTGCGCAAAAAAGGAAAATCTAATCGTTAGTGAGTATTATAGTATTATCGGGATGCCGCTTCCTCGATCAGCCTCATAATAGTGCGGATGGAATCCATCTGTCCGCTGCGGCTCATGGTATCGTGGTATGACTGCCGATTGGAAAAAAGTTCATGCACTTTTGCTGTCAACAGATCGGTGGTCAAATCATCCTCGTTTATAACAATGGAGAAACCCTGTGCCTCAAAGGAGGCGGCGTTGAGCAGCTGATCCCCTCTGCTGCTGGCGGCGGGCAGAGGAATCAGAATATTGGGTTTTTTCAGCGCCAGCAATTCGCAGATAGAGTTGGCTCCGGCCCGTGAAATGACAATATCCGCCATGGCAAACAGATCCTTTAACTCGGCCTTAACATACTCAAACTGTCTGTAGCCGGGAGTAGCCAGCAGCACATTGTCGATCTTGTCCTTGCCGCACAGGTGTACCACCTGGAAGTCTGTCAACAGTTGGGGCAGAGCATCCCGCACCGCCTTATTCACATTGGCGGCTCCCAGGCTGCCGCCTATCACCATGATCACCGGCATGTTAGCAGTGAAACCGCACATGTCCAGCCCGGCGATCTTGTTGCCCTGGGCCAGTTCCGCTCGAATAGGAGAGCCGGTGAGTACCGCCTTGCCCTCCGGCAACATATTCATGGTCTCGGGAAAATTGCAGCATATTTTTTCTGCTGCGGGAAAGCACAGCTTGTTAGCCAGGCCGGGCGTCATGTCGGACTCGTGGATAATGCAGGGGATTTTCAGGGCCGCGGCAGCGCGCACCACAGGTACGCTGACAAAGCCTCCCTTGGAAAACACCACGTCAGGACGGTATTCCTTCAGGTATCTTTTGGCTTCGGAAAAGCCTTTTATGACCCGGAAAGGATCTGTAAGGTTTTTTATATCCAGATAACGGCGCAGCTTGCCGGTGGATATGCCCGTATAGGGAATATCGAAATCAGAGATCAGTTTTTTCTCAATACCGTCGTAAGACCCCATGTAGGCGATCTCATATCCGGCCTGGCGCAGCGCCGGCAGCAGTGCAATATTGGGAGTCACATGACCGGCCGTGCCGCCCCCGGTCAACACAATTCTTTTCATCCCAGCGTTTCCTCCAATGCATGAGCCAGCTGATCCGGACATGAGGTGGGTTTGAAACCGCATCGAATGCCTTTCAGCTTGTCGATAACCTCCTCCACCTTCATACCCTTTACCAGGGCGCATATGCCCTTCAGGTTGCCGTTGCACCCGCCGGTGAACTGCACAGACTTAACAATGCCGTCTTCAATCTCAAAATCTATGGCGCTGGAACAGGTTCCCTTTGTATGATATGTCATATGTATCTCCTCCATTCTCTATTATTGAAATATAGTATAGCAGATTTTTCCTGTCACTTCAAGGCAATCTGAAACCCGCTAAGGCGAAATACGTGAAAAAGATTGCAAAAGGTATGGCTGTCTGCTAAATTTATCTTAAGAATACAGTAGGAGGCGGGAGATGAAAATACCAAAGGAGATCATAACATTATTGGGCGTCGTGCTGTGCGTGGCGCTCGCAGGATGTGGCGAGGGAGAGAACCCGGCGGAAAGCCCGGAAACGGAGCAGGAAGAGACGGTATCAGAGCAGGAAGAGACGGAAACGGAGCAGGAGGAAACGACATCAGAGCCGGAGAAGACGGCACCAGAGCAGGAAGAAACGACATCAGAGCCAGGAACGGAGGATCCCCAGGCGGCCTCTTCGGAGTTGTCCGGCGCCTACCAGCAGATGGCGATGTACATTCAAGAGGGCTTTCGCATGTACCATGTGGAGGGGGAATACCAAGCGTATTTTGGCCCTATAGAGGGCGGTGCGTCGGGAGTCTGGGTAGATGGCTGCTATGTCGGTATGTGGGACGAGACAGACAGTAATTATTTTACTTGTGATATCCTGCTGGAGGGAGAAGGCGATCAGTGGAGAGAGGAGTTGGCGTTTACCTATGATGCGGAGGCGGACTGGTATGTATTTTCCAGTCAGTATGAACCGCTTTTTGCCGGGGATACTTTATGGGCAGAGTGGGGTGACTCCTATGTGACGGATGTCCAAAATAACTGTGTCTGCCAGATCGCGATTGCTCGGGATGCGGATATCGCTGCTCCTATCCGGTATGACTCCGAGAACGGACCGATGGAGAAGAATCTGTATCTGGATCATCTATGGCATTTTGGGCACGAAGATAATGGACTTGCCTATGAGATCATGTCAAAAGCCTATTTTTACTGGGATGAGAGATTGGATGTTGACATTTCTATTCGATATCCTCTAGTGAAACTGGAAAAAGGCAAGGAGGAGATGGAGCAGGCTATCAATGAGAAACTGCAGGAGGCTTTTTTTTACGGGTATGGCTGGGGAGATGAGGACAATGTGCTGGTTCCCGGCGAGGAGATGTATACGGATATTGAGCGCTACTATATGATAACCAGAGAGGATGAGCGGTATCTATCCATGCGTATTTATGAGTACAATTCGTCTCGGTTAGCCAATCATCCGAATGAATGGGAGACGGGGATTACCTTTGATATGCGCACGGGGGAGGTAGTGCAGCTGGAAGATGTGCTGGGGCGAGATAGGGCAGGAGATGATTACACGCTGGGAGATCTGCTTGACAGTGGAGCTTTTCATAAGCTGTGGGTATGGCTGCCGGAGGACGGGGACTGGATCGAGGAACTGAAAGAGGAAAAAGGGGACGATCTGTTGAGTGACTATGAGACCGATTTTTACCTGACGGATACGGGACTGGGTCTGATTACCTCTCTGTACAGATACTATACCTGCCTGGAGGCGGATTATGAGGATCTGGGTATAGAAGGATTTTAAACGGGGTGAAGAAACGTTACCGTGAAGTGTCTCCTTCAATGTAGAAAGGAGTATATTTCTGTTAATATATATGCTTTGAATAGAGAAATAGTCGTAATATGCCGGGAAAAATCGGCGAGTATACAGCCGGGAAATATTGCAATGTCGTGTGGTTAAGAGATATGATGTAGAAAAGGGGAAATGCATTTGCCCCTAATATAGAAAGGGTGACGACAATGACAATGTTTCCGATATTTGAACAAGAAAAAACGGCCACCATAGTTATGCTGTCCTGTATGATCTGCAGCATATTGATGCGGGTGGGGCTGGGGCTGATGTACATTCATCTGATCCATGAGACGGACAATATGGCCAGCACCCGCAGCAGGCAGTTAAAGCAGTGCAAGCTGAAATTTGCCAACTGCTATCAACTCAACAACGGCATAGCCAACGTCCCGATATTTGTGGACAAGTTTATCAGCCGCATGAGTCTGGGTCCTGTCTCCCCGCACATGCTGGAGCATCTGTCGGGCCAGCTGATGCTCCTGTCTGTGGTCTGCTCCGGCGTGGGAGCCTGCAGGCGCATTATTGACGGCAATAAAATTGTGGAGATACTGCCCTTTTACATTGCCAGTATGATGGGGCTCTATCTGTTTTTTTCCGTTTCCGCAATTGTAGACCTAAAGGGAAAACGGCACGTGTTGAAAATCAATCTGGTGGACTATCTGGAAAATCATCTTTCCGGCCGCATGGATGTGACCCGGGAGGACATGGAGATGCTCTTCGGAGAGGAGAACGCCCTCAGAGGCAGAAGGCGGGGCAGGAGCAGTCAGAGCGCCCAGAATACGATCCAGACCAGGCGCGATATCAAAAGAGGAGTGGACGTGATTCCCGTGGGCGGCCGGAGCGGGGAGGAAATCAAGGTCCTTCTGGAAAGGGACCGGGAGCCGGACAAGGATGCCCCGGAGGAATATAAAAGCAAGTTTACCGCCGTTCAGCAGCAGGAGCTGGAGCAACTGCTGCGAGATTTTTTAACCTCGTAATATCTCCAATTTAGTCTTGAATAATCGACACAATTTTGCTACACTGTAGTTGGAAAACGGCTGTGTGAAAGCCGGAATATGTGCATAGAAAAGGAGAGGGATTATGAGTAAGCGTGTTACATTTGACTATTCCAGAGCAGGGGCATTTATCTCTCAGGAAGAGATTGAGAATATGAAGGGACAGGCCCTGGCTGCCATGGATGTTCTGCTTAGCAGGGAAGGCGCAGGCAATGACTTTTTGGGGTGGATCGATCTGCCTGTGAATTACGATAAAGATGAGTTCGCGAGAATCAAGAAGGCGGCGGCTAAAATTCAGAGCGACAGCGAAGTGCTGCTTGTGATCGGCATCGGCGGTTCCTATCTGGGAGCCAGGGCAGCTATTGAGTTTCTGGGCCACAGCTTTGCCAATGTGCTGGACAAGGATGTGCGCAAGGCGCCGGAGATCTATTTCTGCGGCAATTCCATCAGCTCCACCTACTTAAAGCATCTGATGGATGTGGTGGGTGACAGGGATTTCTCCGTCAACATGATTTCCAAGTCCGGCACCACCACGGAGCCTGCTATTGCTTTCCGTGTGTTCAAGGAACTGCTGGAGAAAAAGTATGGCAAGCAGGAGGCGGCCAAGAGAATTTACGCTACCACCGACAAGGAGAGAGGCGCGCTGAAACATGTGGCGGACGAGGAGGGCTATGAGACCTTTGTGGTGCCTGATGACGTGGGCGGACGTTTCTCTGTGCTGACCGCAGTGGGTCTGCTGCCAATCGCTGTCAGCGGGGCCGATATCGACAAGTTGATGGAGGGCGCGGCCAGCGGCAGAAAGCGCGCTGTGGAGAACGCCTTCGACGATAATGACGCGCTGCAGTATGCGACGCTGAGAAATATTTTGCTGCGCAAGGGCAAGACGGTGGAGATACTGGCCAACTATGAGCCTTGCGTACACTATGTATCCGAGTGGTGGAAACAGCTGTACGGCGAGAGCGAGGGCAAGGATCACAAGGGGCTGCTGCCTGCCAGCGTGGATTTGACCACGGATCTGCACTCTATGGGCCAGTTCATTCAGGACGGCGCCCGGATTATGTTTGAGACCGTGATCGACATTGAGAAGTCCCGGGAGGAGATTATTATCGGTGAGGAGCCTGTGGATCTGGACGGCCTGAACTATCTGGCGGGCAAGACTGTGGACTTTGTGAACAAGAGCGCCATGAACGGCACAGTGCTGGCTCATACGGACGGCCAGGTGCCCAACTTCATGGTGCATGTGCCTGAGGTGAATGAGTTCTACCTGGGCGAGTTGTTCTATTTCTTTGAGTTTGCCTGCGGTGTCAGCGGCTATCTGCTGGGCGTGAATCCTTTCAATCAGCCCGGTGTGGAGAGCTACAAAAAGAACATGTTCGCGCTGCTCGGCAAGCCCGGCTATGAGGCCCAGAGGGAAGAACTGCTGAAGAGATTATAAGGTATAGCGAGCCTGCGGCATATCTGCTGCAGGCTCATGTTTTGCGTAAACCCAAATACTGCAGGAAAGAGGATAAGTTTGAAACTTACGTTTCAAATACTGATTAACGCAGTATCGCAAGCACTGCTTGCGATATGCAGAAAAGAGGGTAACTATGAAAATTGCCGTACTGGAAAGACACAGCGTGGGCACCGATGTACCCGTGCAATATGAACATTTGGGCGAGACTGCCTATTACCGCAACACCACTACTGCCCAGGAGGTGCGGGAGCGGGTGCAGGACGTGGATGTCATCGTTGCCAACAAGGCTCCCCTGTGCGAGGAAACACTGAAGGACGCCCCCAATGTAAAGCTGATCTGTGAGCTGGCCACAGGCTTTGACAATGTGGACCTGGCCTACTGCAAGAGCCGGGGTATACTGGTGTGCAATGTGGTGGACTATTGCTCCGGCATGGTGGCTCAACACACCTTTGCACTGGCGCTGGCTCTGATGGAGAAGCTGCCCCACTATGACGAGTATGTGAAGTCCGGGGCCTATAGCGCCCAGGATCGTTTTTCCAACTTTGACATACCATTTCACGAGCTGGAGGGCATGACCTGGGGAATCATAGGCATGGGAAATATCGGCCGCCGGGTGGCCAAAATAGCCACGGCTTTCGGCTGCAGGGTGATTTTTCACTCTGTTACAGGAAAAAGCAGCTGCCGGGAATATCCTCAGGTGGATATGGACACACTGCTTGCGGAGAGCGATATTCTGTCTCTGCACTGTCCCTTGAGTAATCTGACCCGGGGAATCATTGACGAAAAGGCTTTGCGCCGCATGAAAAAAACAGCGATTCTGGTGAATGTGGCCCGGGGGGCGGTGGTGGACAATTCCGCTCTGTATGAGGCTCTGATGGCGGAGGAGATTACCGCTGCCGGACTGGACGTGGTGGACGGAGAACCCCTGCGCAGTTCCAATCCCCTGAGCCGTTTGAAGGACAGCAATCGCCTGATTATCACGCCGCACCTGGCCTGGGCCAGCGTGGAGGCCCGCACCCGCTGCGTGGAGGAGGTGGCAGAAAATATAGCTGCCTTCCAGAGGGGAGAGCCGCGGAACGTAGTGAACCCCTGACTTGACAAGTCTGCTCTCTCATAGTAAAGTAGAGAAAGCGGTTGACAACGGGAGTTACGGGAAAAGGGGATACACATGATTGAGAAAATAAAGGGTTTGATGAAAAAATACGAGGAAATGATCGCGTACCTGATCGTGGGTGTGCTTACCACTCTCGTGTCCTGGGGCGCTATGTATCTGGCCAGCTGGCTGTTGTTTGGCAACCCTCTGCAACCCGGACCTTTTGAAAGTGCGGTGCAGAGCGCAGTCAACTGGGTGGCAGGTGTGACATTTGCCTACTTTACCAACAGGCGGTTTGTATTCAAGAGTCACGAACCCATGCAGAGAGAGATTCCCAAGTTTGTTCTCTCCAGAGTATCCACCTTTGTGCTGGACCTTGCAGTCAGACAGCTGTTCGGTCTGATGGGAATAAACACCTATATAACCTCCTTTGTATCGGCGGTGCTGGTGTTTATCGGCAACTATGTGTTCAGCAAGCTGCTGGTATTCAAAAAGAACAGCAAGTAAACGAAATAAAACCGGCAACAGGAATTTCCTGCTGCCGGTTTTTGATGCCGCAAAACTATGCGTTATAAGGATTCTGGTTGGGATCAGCGGAGTATGTATTGTCGGCAAAACCCTGAGCCTGGTTCATATCCGCTTCCTTCTGGCGGCGCAGTCTGGTGAACTCGTCATAATTTTTGTTAAACATCTGTTTGAGCTGATCGCTGTAGCCGAAAATACCGGCGGGGCACTTCCTGTTCAACTCGTCTATCACCTGGTTGCATATGGCCTGACCGGGCATAGCCAGCGTATGCTGTTTCTTGTCCTCCGTATACAGCATGATAGAATAGGTGGTGCTGACGGTGCGCCCGTACTTCTGGTGGTTGACCTGATGGGTATAGGCCCATGCGATCTGACGGAAAGGATAAACCATTGTCTTGGCCGTGGTGCAGTCAAACAGATAATTGCGGCCGATGCGTATGCCGCTGGTAGGCTCGGAGGCAGTCTCGTAATCTGAGTCCGCGCGCTCCAGCTCCATCTCGCCCAGTGCTTTTAGAGCTTTGACCAGCTTTTTCTGATAGCCGCCGGTGAGAGCCTTGATCAGCATGTACAGGGCTATCGCGAATAAGATCACCGCCACGGCGTTCATGAGCAAAACGATCTCCACAGCGCCTCTGGACAAGCTATCCACCTTGATATAGTAGGGGGCGCAGTATGCGGCAAACTCCTCGTCGGTATAATCCGCCTCCCTGAAGAACTGACGATAGTATTTAAGCATATCATCTTCCATGGGAACGATCTGGCCTGTTATCTGCATGGTTTTATCCAGCGCTCTCAGGTCATAGGTCTCAAAGAACTCATCGCTGTTTTTGTCAATGATCTTGGTTGTGTCAAAATACTTGGCAGGGACCGCCAATCCGATAAACTCCCAGTACAGGTCTTCAGTGCTGTACAGATAGCGGTCCAGGCCGCCCACCAGCACCGCGTGGTACTGCATGGAATCCCGCTCGGAGACTTTACGCCCGTTTTGCGTGGTGGTGGTAACCTGGGTGGCGTAGGTACCCCAGGTCAGCTCAAAGGTCATGGTGACATACTGATTCTCGATCTCGTCAATGGTCAAGTCTTCAAAGGTAACGGGTCCCTTCACCCAGGTGATAAAATCCGGTCCGAAATACACCAGCAGACCTGCTGAGATGAGAAACATAATAATAATCCCAGGCAACACCTTTTTCAGGGAAGCACTCTTTAGTTTCTGTAACATTTCTTTCTCTCCTCCATTATTATTTTATAGCTTTTTTACCAGAACCTCAACCAGCTGGGCACAGTGACCGGCGGCCTCGCGCTCAAAGGTGGGATAGTCCATCTCGGCGCTGTCATCCGCCTTGTCGGAGATGGCCCGGATCACCACGAAGGGAAGTCCGTTCAGATAGGCGGCATGGGCAATGGCCGCTCCCTCCATCTCTGTGCAGTCCGCTTGAAATTCTGCAATTAACCTTTCCTTCACCGCCTTGCCGGAGATAAACTGATCTCCGCTGACAACGCGGCCCACCGCGGTATGTAAGCCGGGATTGGCCTCCTCGCAGGAGTCCAGCGCCAGGCGGATCAGAGTCTCATCACCGGGAAAAGCCAGAGTGTCTAACTGAGGTACCTGTCCCAACGCATAGCCGAGCGCGCGGACGTCCATATCGTGATGAATCACATCGCGGGAAATGACAATGTCCCCTATATCCAGAGCGGCGTTGAGAGAGCCTGCCACACCGGTGTTGATTACATGGGTGACGCCAAAAAGGTCGGCGAGGATCTGAACACACATGGCGGCGTTGACTTTGCCGATACCGCAGCGGACCACAACCACCTGGGTCGATCCCAGCGTTCCCTCAAAAAACACCATGCCAGCCCGAGTAGTTTGGCTGGTAACCGCCATCCGTGCTTTCAGTGTGTCCACCTCAAGCTCCATGGCGCCGATAATACCGATTTTGCTCATAGCAATCCTCCTGTTTTTTACTATTCCGGGTAGATCAGGCGGCTGTCATCAATATGGTACAGCACCTGCTCTAAGTATCTCTCAGCCAGATAATTGGCCATATTTAAGTTCATGTCCAGATAGTTGCCGCAATCCCTGGGGGACGCGCCGGGCACCTCGCCCCGGAAATCCCGAATAAATTCAAACATCTGGGTGACCAGAGGAACGATATCTCTGGAATGATAATCTCCTGCCAGCAGCAGATAGAAACCGGTACGGCAGCCCATGGGACCGAAATAAATCGTCTTGCTCCCGTAGTCCTGATGGTTGCGCAGGAAGGTGGCTCCCAGATGCTCAATGGTATGTACCTCCGCCGTGTTCATGACAGGCTCGTCATTTGGGCTGGTCATGCGCAGATCGAAGGTGGTAATCACCTCTTGCCCTACCGTATCTCTGCGGGAGACATAGACGCCAGGCAAAAGCCGGATGTGATCGATGGTGAAACTCGCAATTTTCTCCATGAAACACTGACTCCTTTCCTCAAATATTAAAAACGCATAAACTAAGTTCAGTATATACCATTTCGGTATAAATTTCAAAGATTTTTTATAAGTTATATGCGCCAATATTCCATTGATTCTGCATAGAAATCATGCTATCATAATTAATATGGCAAAAGAGCCTGGCTAGGTGGGATAGCCTGGCATAAGGAGGTTAGTTATGGCAAATGAGGAGAGTCAGAGCAGGGGTATGAGATTGCTTAAACGAGGACAGAAAGGATTGATACATGCGCTGTTTAGCCGTTTTGGAGTGATTCTCCTGTTGTTTTTGCTGCAAGTGTTTATTTTGCTCGCTATTTTTATGAAATTCCGAGATATACAGATCTATATTTCGGGGGTGACGGTTCTGTTCACCGTAGTTATGGTGCTGTATCTGCTGAACAGCCGCCTGGATCCGACGGCGAAGATCACATGGTTGGTCATTATTATGCTGATGCCCGTATTCGGCGCGTTTTTGCTCTGGTTTACCAAGAGCGAGATTGGGCACCGGCTGATCAAGGCGCGGGTGAATCAGATTATGCAGGAGGCCGGGGACTGCATTCCCCAGGACCCTGAGATTATGGACAGGCTTGCCCGGGAGAATCCCGGAGCGGCGGCTCTGGTGCGCTATGTGGGCAGGAGCGGTTGTTTTCCGTTGTGCGATAACACCGCAGTGACCTATTATCCCGTGGGTGAGAAAAAATGGGAGGAGATGCTTCAGCAGCTCGAGAAGGCGAAACACTTTATTTTTCTGGAGTATTTTATAGTGGATGAGGGACTGATGTGGGGCAGAGTTTTAGAGATACTGTCCAGAAAGGCAGCGGAGGGAGTGGACGTGCGGGTCATGTATGACGGCACCTGCGAGTTTACCACTCTGTCACACAACTATCCGGAGAAACTTAAAAAGCTGGGCATAAAGTGCAAGATGTTTTCGCCGCTCACCCCCTTTGTATCCACTCATTACAATTACCGTGACCATCGCAAGATCCTGGTTATCGATGGACATACGGCTTTCACTGGCGGGGTAAATCTGGCAGACGAATATATAAATCACAAAAAAAAGTATGGACATTGGAAGGACACAGCTGTCATGTTGAAGGGACCGGCGGCCAGGAATTTTACGCTGATGTTTCTGGAGATGTGGGGAATCGGGGAGAAGGAGATGGAATTCGAGAGCTTTTTGTCCTATCCCGCGCCGCCCAGTGAGAATGCTCCCGGCTATGTGATGCCCTATGGGGACTGCCCGTTGGACGCCGACCTGGTGGGAGAGCGGGTGTATATGGATATTCTGAACCGCGCCCAGAGATATGTGCACATTATGACGCCCTATCTGATTCTGGATGGGGAGATGGAGACTGCGCTGAAGTTTGCCGCCGAGCGCGGAGTGGACGTGAAATTGATTATGCCCGGTATTCCCGACAAGCAGGCAGCCTATGCCCTGGCTAAGACCCATTATCGCTCCCTGTTGGATTCCGGTGTAAAAATCTATGAGTACAGCCCCGGTTTTGTGCACGCAAAGTCGTTTGTCAGCGATGATCGTGAGGGGGTGGTGGGGACCATCAATCTGGATTACCGCAGTCTGTACCATCATTTTGAGTGCGCAGCTTATCTCTATGGCGTTCCCTGCCTGGCGGATATAGAGGCGGATTATCAGGCGGCGCTGGCCCAGTGCCGGACCGTGACGTATGAGACGCTGAAAGCGGAGCCTCGAATCAGAAAGCTGCTGGGCTGCATCATGAAAGTGATAGCGCCGCTGATGTGATAGGCGGAGCGCTGGGAGGGTGTGCTATGGCACTGTCGGATATTCTAATCTTTGCGGTAAATTCGGTGCTGCCCGTAATTCTGCTGGTGGCACTGGGATATATTTTAAAGGAAAAGGGCTTTTTTTCCAAGGAATTCCTCAGAGTTGCCAATAAGACGGTATTCCGTGTTCTGCTGCCGGTTCTCCTGTTCACCAATCTGGCGGAGCTGGACAGCTTTTCTCAGCTGAGATGGGATGCGGTTTTGTACGTTTTGGTGGCCGTCGCCATACTTTTTGGCATTGGGATGCTCTTTGCCCGCGCTGTACCTGACAGGTATCAAAAGGGAGTGCTGCTTCAATGCGTTTTTCGCTCCAATTTTGCCCTGGTGGGTGTTCCTCTAGCCCAACTTATGGCGGGGGAAACGGGCGTGCAGGCCGTGGCGATTCTGTCCGCTTTTACCATTCCCGTATTCAATGTGCTGTCCGTGATATCCCTGTCCGTCTACATACAATCGGAGTCCGGCGCCGGAGGACGAATTGCCAAAACAATGCGGGGAATTCTGCATAATCCGCTGATTATCGGCGTGCTGGCGGGCATAGTATGTGTGCTGCTGAAACCGCTGGCACACTGTCTGCCCACCGGCATGACTCTTTTTCTGGGTAAATTTACTTTTGTGGGGACGGTTCTGGACTATCTGGCAAAAGCGTCTACCCCTGTCGCTCTGTTGGTGTTGGGCGGACAGTTTGAAATGAGCAGTATCAAAGACTTGAAAAGACAGATTACTCTCGGAGTCATTGGGCGTCTGCTCTTTGCTCCGCTGATAGGTATAGGAGGCGCCGCTTTACTCCAGGGGTTGGGGATTTTCCGATTTGACAACGGCACATATGCGGCCCTGATTGCATTGTTTGGTACGCCTGTGGCAGTGGCGAGCGCCATTATGGCCGAGGAGATGGGCAATGACGGACAGCTGGCCGGGCAGTTGGTGGTCTGGACAACCTTGCTCTCCGCGGGCGTGATTTTTGGATCGGTGTTGTTGATGCGGGCTTTGGGGTATGTGTGAGGCATGCAGTTGATATAATAGTACGGTTAGCCAGGCGGTGTTTGGTATTTGGCGTCTGGCATATTTTATGCCTGTAAACAATTTCGCAATAGCATATTGACATATATATTGAGACCACATATAATTATACACATAGTAACAAATGATAAAAAAATGACATATGCAGATTTTATCATAACAAGAGTTGATAGTTGCTTAGATAACGAGGAACAAATAGGGATTTGATTATGCAATAAAAAATTTTGAAGGGAGTTATTTAATAGAGGAAATTAAAAATTTAAGAGGAGGTGAGACTTTTATCATTAAGTCAGAAAGCAATAGGGATGTGGATACAAAGAGGAAAAACAGTAAATTGATTACATGTAAAGTGCTAATTGTAAAAGTAATAAACGCCAAAAAGGGGGAAAAGTTTATGAAGAGAAAGATAAGCCAGCTATTGTTATCACTTGCGCTTGCAGCAGTAATGATTATTGGCGTTGCGATGCCCTCGGTATATGCGGAAACAGATGTTACAACGCAGCAATATGTTGCGCCGGATGGAAGTGTCTATGCCTATTATCTTGATGAGGCCGGTAATCCTTATACAATAATTGATTCGGAGAAAGTCTACTTGGCGCTTCCGTTAGAACATCTGAGGGTAACCGATCCGCAAAAGGTGGAAGAATTGAGTCAAGCGATTTGGGGCGGTTCATTGGGAAGGACTATACCGACTACATACTATGATATATCCGATAACGATAGTACACAGAAAATAAATTCATCTGTATATTCAGCCAATGTTGACTTTTCTCAGACCCCGACATTTGCAACAAGCGTTCTTAAAGTGAATCGCCAACATGCGGAAATAAGGTTTAAAACTTCTGATATTAAGAAAGAAACCATTTTTACTGGTAGTAAAGTGAATTTCACATATTTCTACTATGATATTGTTGAAGATATTTGGTATTCACAGGACTTTACGGATATAGACTGTACTGGTCCCACAGGAGTTGGTATGATATTCTCTCCTACTATTACACAGTATCTTCAATTCTCCGTAAGCAAATCAAGTAAGATAAAGTCTCTTAAAGTCGAAGTATGGACGACAGGGTTGTGGTAAGGAGACCCGCTATGAAAAACCATAAAATATTTTTATTAATTCTGGCGGTGGTCATACTGACTGGCGGAATCTGGGGAATTAGAGAAACCTATTTGTATAACCATCCGGATATAATTATTTCATATACAACCCAGGAAAGTGAAGACGTGTATCTATCACTGCCCATGTATCTTATTGTGCCAAGATCGAGGTTTGGGAATGCCACTCGGTTCGATAAAGAAATGAGAGAGTGGGGGCTGGCGACAAATGAAGTGGCCGATTGGATATATCTTGATTTTCAAAAACCCAAATATATAACATCGAAGGTTGAGATTGTGGATGGGAAGACAGTAATAACTTATCAAGGAACGGCTGTTTCGCTGGATGGGGAGGTCACCGAAATCGACAGAGAGGTTGTTTTGGATTTTGTGGTATCGAGGAATCTTCCGGATGCTTAGGAATAATTTAACTGTGTAGGGGCTGTTTACTAGACAGTATACTGGCCATGGGTACAAGATGGTTTGCACATGAAAACAAGGGAAGATTCATCAAATTTGACAAAGTAAGTCAGGTGTGCTAGAATAGCACTATCTTAAGGAGAGGGGTGAAAGGATGAGAAAATAGTTCGCTTTTGATTGCATGAAGGTTTGGAGACAGTGCAGGGAGTTTTTGCGTGCTGTCTGGTCATGTTGCCAAAAGTGGATTATGTTCTCATAACCTCTCTTTTTTGTGCGATATTTTTCGGCATAGATATGTCATTTTATTCCACATAGCGGGGCGGAGGATGTAACGGAGCGATTTGGCAGCAAATGGTTCCGTTTTTATCCGGAATCCTGAATGGAGGAATGTATATGGCGCAAATCAATGTCAGTCATCTGAGCTTTGCCTATGAGGGCAGTTTTGATAATATTTTTGAGGATGTTTCTTTTTCTGTGGATACGGATTGGAAACTGGGTCTGATAGGGCGCAATGGGAAGGGAAAGACCACCTTTCTGCGGCTGCTGCAGGGAAAATACTCTTGTCAGGGAGTCATAAGCGCCTCTGCGGTGTTCGACTATTTTCCCTACACTGTTACCGGGGAACAGATGCCGCTCCCCGCGGCGGAGTTCGCAGAGGAGCTGAAGGCCGGATGCGAGCTGTGGCGCGTAATACGTGAGCTGGAGCTGCTGGGCGAGGGGGCGGAGATTCTGTACAGACCCTTTTCAGAGCTAAGTCCCGGGGAATGTACCAAAATCTTGTTGGCGGTTTTGTTTTCCGGGGAGAATGATTTTTTGCTGATCGATGAACCAACCAATCATCTTGACCAGGCTTCCCGAGAGGTTGTGAAACGTTATCTGGCGTCTAAAAAAGGTTTTATTTTGGTATCTCACGACCGGGATCTGCTGGATTGCTGCGTGGACCATGTGCTGGTGCTGAACCGAAAAACCATCGAGCTGCAGAGAGGAAATTTCTCCACCTGGCAGGAGAATAAGGAGCGGAGGGATCGGTTCGTCCAAGCGGAGAATGAAAAGCATCTCAGGGAGATCGGCAAACTGAAAGAGGCTGCGGAACGCACCACTCGGTGGGCCAATAAGAATGAGAATACCAAGATCGGGTTTGACCCCATAGAGGAGCATGACAGATCCAAAGATACCAGAGCGTTTTTGGGGGCCAAGACCAAGAAGATGCAGAGCCGGGTCAAGCAGATGGAGAGGAGGATTCACCGGGAGATAGAGGAAAAGGAGGGTTTGTTGGCAGATTTGGAGCAGCCGGTGGAGTTGAAACTCATGCCGCTGGAGCATCACAAGAAAACTCTTGTAAATGTGCGGGACTATGGGCTGGGATACAGAGGTGCGGAGGACATGCTTTTTGAGGGGCTGACATTCTCAGTGCAACAGGGGCAGAGGATTGCCATACATGGCAGCAATGGGTGTGGAAAGTCAACGCTGCTGAAAATGGTATTGGAAAAAGCGGGTACGGCGGACAGGAATTTGCCTGTCCGTGAGGAGGGCGTGTGTGAGACAGCCGCCGGGCTGGTTATCTCCTATGTAAATCAGGATACCTCCATGCTCCGCGGCGGCATATCCGCTTTTTGCAGGGAGCATAATTTGAAAGAGAGTCTGTTTTGCGCCATACTCCGGCAGCTGGATATGGAGCGCAGCCAGTTCCTAAAAGGAATGGAAGAATATTCCGAGGGCCAGAAAAAGAAGGTGCTGCTGGCCGCCAGCCTTCTTACTCCGGCGCATTTGTATGTGTGGGATGAGCCGCTGAATTATGTGGATATATTTTCCAGAATGCAGATAGAGAAACTGATTCTGGATTATAAGCCGACCATGCTGTTTGTGGAGCATGACGGCAGATTTCGAGACAGGATAGCTACGGAAACTGTTGTACTGGCAGGAGGGTTGTGAAATCATGGACAATTATTTTATTGAGGGAATACAGGGAATGGGCAAGTCCACCCTGCTGCAGGAGTTAGCCGGAAAAAGGCCAGAGTACCGGGTGTGCCGGGAGGGGGATTATTCGCCGGTGGAGCTGGCCTGGTGCGCGTGGATGGACAGTGAGCAGTATGGCGGCGTGCTGGAGAGGTACAAAGATATCCGCAGTCAGATAGAGGCAAATACATTTCGGGAGGGCGAACACTATATCGTCACCTACACAAGAATTATCACGGATATTCCAGGTTTTCACAGGGATTTGGAGCAGTACGAGATATACAACGGCAGAAGAAGTCTGGAGGAACTGGAGAGGATAGTATTTGAGCGATATGAGAGGTTTCACGGCAGTGGTTATCTGTTTGAATGTGCCTTTCTACAGAACATTGTGGAGGATTTGATTCTGTTTCACCAGCTGAGTGACGAGGAGATTCTGGACTTTTACCGCAGACTGTACGCCGTTATGCCCAGAGAGCATTTCAGGCTGCTGTATCTATACAGTGACAAAATTGCGGAAAATATCAGAATCATACAGAGGGAGAGGTCTGACGATCAGGGAAACCAGCTGTGGTATCCGCTGATGATGGAATACCTGGTAAACTCGCCCTATGGAAAGCGCCATGGATATGGGGAGTTTGAGGACCTAATCTCCCATCTGCGGCACAGGCAGCAGGTAGAACTGCGCATTGTGCGAGAGATCGTAGGGGACAGGGCCAGGATTCTTTCCGCCAAGGAGGGGCCTTACTCCGTCCTTTGATGCATCCTGCTCTGCAGGAATTGAATGACCTGTTTCCGGTGGTAAATGATAAATTTATGCTCGAAACCATTTCTGTCAAAAACAGAGATACCGGTGGGAATAATGCTCTTGCCCTTGGAGACTTTGACAATATCCCTATATGCGATTTTTGTCTCCCCGGTCTGAATATTGAAGATGTGGGATTTAAAGGTCATACCACTCTCATCAAAAAATATGTGGCCGCCCACCGCCTCTGCGCCTCGGAAATAGTTTGCCGCGATTTTGGTATTTGTGTAGTCCTTCATGTCTCTCTCCTATAAACGGATTATGATTAAAAAATAGGGGATATGTTACCATCATGATAACATATCCCCTATGGCGTTACAAGATTTTTATGTTAGCTGAAATATCTCTTGAGCAGACCCTCAAATGCCTTGCCATGTCTTGCCTCGTCGCGGGCCATCTCATGTACGGTGTCGTGGATGGCGTCCAGACCCAGCTCCTTGGCTCTCTTGGCCAGATCGGTCTTGCCTGCGGTGGCGCCATTCTCAGCGGCAACTCTCATCTCCAGGTTCTTCTTGGTGGAGTCGGTCACTACCTCACCCAGCAGCTCCGCAAATTTGGCGGCATGCTCTGCCTCTTCGTAGGCAGCCTTCTCCCAATACATGCCGATCTCGGGATAACCCTCGCGGAATGCCACTCTGGCCATGGCCAGATACATGCCGACCTCGGAACACTCGCCGTTAAAGTTGGCGCGCAGATCCTCGATGATATCCTCTCTGGCGCCCTGTGCCACGCCTACCACATGCTCAGCTGCCCAGGATCTCTCCTCGTTCTGTGCTGTGAACTTGGAGGAGTCCACGCCGCACTGAGGGCACTTCTCGGGAGGATTGTCTCCCTCGTGAACATAACCGCATACCTGACATACATACTTCATACTTTTTCTCTCCTTTATCATAAAATATTTGATACCTTATGCATACTGTCGGGACAGGCTCCCGTCAGTCTCCGCTGTTTTGAAAACATTGCTCGCACAGTCCATAAAAATAGGTCATATGCCCTGTGATCTTTCCCTTGAAATGCAAGCTGTCCACGTCAGGAATATCCGCCATGCCATCCATCTGCAGATCCTGTACACAGCCGCATTTATTACAAATAAAATGACAGTGTGGGGAGAGATCCGCGTCAAAATGATCGGTTCCGTCGCCCAGCCGCAGCCGCCGGATCTCGCCTCTGTCGGTCAGCAGCGCCAGATTGCGGTATACCGTGCCCAGGCTGATGTTGGGGTTCAGCAGCCGGACATTTCTATATACGATGTCTGCCGTGGGGTGATCTCGCCGCTCCCGAAGGAAATCCTTAATCAGCTCCCGCTGCCTGCTATATTTCAGAGCCATGGCAGCTCCTTTCCGGATAATATTAGTAATTATTACTATTTTAGTATATCCATTTTCTGGGAAAAGTCAAGATATTTTAGATTTTTTTAATGAACATATTCGTTTGTTTTTACACATTGCGGAGGGATTTGTGTTATACTATTTTATTATCGGAGCGGTCTGTGCCCGAGTTATTTCCGGACACTGGGAAAAGAGGAAATCATGAAGTTTAAGACAAGGCTCAAAGTAACCTTTGCCACCATTGTTTTTTTGCCGCTGCTGCTGACGATGCTGGCATTCTGTGTGATCGGCGTCTATCTGGTGAACGCTCAGCCGGGGGTCTCCGTTCAGAATCTGGATTTCGCCATGATATCGGAGCCGGTGGAGACCTATACCGGGCGTGCGAACAATGTGTACCGTCAGCTGGTAGAACAGGCGGAGCGGGATGTGGCGCTGCTGGAGGACAGAGACTATCTGGAGAGAATGGGAGGAATGCTCCATTCCCGGTCCGCCTATCTGTTGGTGCGCAGGGACAATGAGATTTACTATGCCGGCAATCAGGAGGCGGCACAGCAGATTTTTAATATGCTGCCAGGCTTTGGCGAGGGCGATCTGGAGGAGGGAACGGGTTATTATTTCAGCGAGATGGATAAATACGTGAAACAGATCGACTTTCGTTTCCGGGACGGCGCGGAGGGAAGTCTGTTCGTGATTATGAGAATCAATTCGCTGATCTCCCGGCGTCTGTTGATCGACATGCTGATAGCCATTGTGCTGATTCTGATTTTTACCAGCCTGATGCTGACCCAGTGGATTCACAAGGAGGTGTTCCGGCCCGTCAATGAATTGAACGTGGCTATGACCAAGATCAAGGAGGGCAACTTTGAGTATATGCTGCAGACTGAGTCAGGCGGTGAGATCGGTGATCTGTACCGCAATTACGAGGACATGCGGCTGCGCTTGAAGGAGAACACCGAGGAGAGTGCGGAGCAGGAGAAGAAGAACAAGGAGCTGGTCAGCAATATTTCCCACGATCTGAAGACGCCCATTACGGCCATAAAGGGCTATGTGGAGGGCATCATGGACGGCGTGGCAGACACGCCGGAAAAGATGGACAAATACATTAAGACCATATATAATAAGGCTAATGATATGGACAAGTTGATCAACGAATTGACCATATACTCCGGGATAGACAACCACCGGATTCCGTATAATTTTCACCGAATCAATGTGTCCGAGTATTTCGGTGACTGTGTGGAGGAGGTGGGGCTGGATCTGGAATCTAAAAACATTCAGCTCAATTACACCAACCTTGTGGAGCAGGGTACGCTGGTCATAGCCGATCCGGAGCAGATGAAAAAGGTTATCAACAACATTATCAGCAACAGCGTCAAATATATGGACAAGCAGCGAGGGGTTATTGACATTCGGATTTTGGACGAGCTGGATTCCATTCAGGTGGAGATCGAGGACAACGGAAAGGGAATCGCGCAGAAGGATCTGGGCAAGATATTCGAGCGTTTTTACCGCACGGACACCTCCCGCAATTCAGCGCAGGGCGGCAGCGGCATCGGTCTGTCCATTGTGAAAAAGATTATAGAGGATCATGGTGGATATATCTGGGCCACCAGCCGGGAGGGCGAGGGCACCTGCATGCACTTTGTGATCCGCAAATACAGGGAGCTGCAGAACGAATAGCATTGTGGAAAGGCAGGATATGATTATGAGCAGAATTTTGATTATTGAGGACGAGGAAGTCATAGCCGATCTGGAAAAGGATTACCTGGAACTCAGCGATTTTCAGGTGGATATCTGTAACCGGGGTGATACGGGCCTGGAGACTGCACTGGCGGGAGAGTATGATCTGATTATTCTGGATCTGATGCTGCCGGAGATGGATGGTTTTGAGGTGTGCAAGCGGATCAGAGAAAAAAAGAATATTCCTATTCTGATGGTTTCGGCCAAAAAGGATGACATTGACAAGATCAGGGGCCTGGGTCTGGGAGCCGACGATTACATGACCAAGCCATTCAGCCCCAGCGAGCTGGTGGCCCGCGTCAAGGCTCATATGGCCCGCTATGAGCGATTGGTGGGTACCAGTCAGAGACCGCAGAACGATATTGTGGAGATCAGAGGTATCCGCATTGACAAGACGGCTCGCCGAGTGTATGTGGACGGGGTCGAGAGGACATTTACCACCAAGGAGTTTGAGCTGCTGACTTTTCTGGCGGAAAATCCAAACCATGTCTTTACCAAGGAGGAGCTGTTCAGAGAGATATGGGATATGGATTCTATCGGGGATATCGCCACCGTCACGGTCCATATTAAGAAGATTCGGGAGAAGATAGAGGTAGACACTGCCAAGCCTCAGTACATTGAGACCATATGGGGCGTGGGATACCGTTTCAAGGTATAGCGAGTAAAATGTTCCACATTTAACTCTATTGATTAAAGTGTGCGCTGAAGCGCACGAAATCAAGGTATAGTGAGTAAAATGCTCCGCAGGGAGAATAAGTGCAAGAAAACAGGAGGAGATAGGAGATGGGAGAATATGTACTGAGCTGCAGTTCCACGGCGGACCTGCGGCGGGAGCAGTTGGAGGAAAGGAATATCCACTATGTCTGCTTTCATTTTGAGCTGGCGGGAAAACAATATATGGATGATCTGGGGAAATCCATTTCGCTGGCGGAGTTTTATGAGGCTATGGCCCAGGGTGCGGACACCAAGACCTCACAGATCAACGTGGAGGAATATGAGCAGTATTTTGAGAGCTTTTTAAAGGAGGGAAAGGATATCCTGCACTTGACGCTGTCCAGCGGTATCTCCGGTACGGTGAATTCCGCTTTGATCGCTAGGGATGCCCTGCAGGAAAAGTATCCCGACCGCAAAATTTATGTGGTGGATTCTCTGGCGGCCTCCTCTGGCTACGGTCTGTTGATGGATAAGCTGGCGGATCTGCGAGACGACGGCATGGATATCGACCAGCTGTATCGCTGGGCGGAGGACAATAAGTTAAAGCTGCAGCACTGGTTTTTTACCAGTGATTTGACCTATCTGATCCGGGGAGGCCGTGTGTCCAAGGCGGCGGGGATCGTGGGCAGCGTGCTGAATATCTGTCCGTTGCTAAATGTGGACTATATGGGCCGTCTGATTAACAGGGCGAAGGTCCGCACCAAGCGCAAGGTTATCCAGGCTACGGTGGAGAAGATGAAGGAGCATGCCCAGGACGGCGCGGATTACAGCGGCAAGTGCTATATTTCCCAGTCGGCCTGCATGGAGGATGCCAGAGCAGTGGCGGATCTGGTGGAGGAGGCATTTCCTAAGCTGCAGGGCAAGGTGGAGATCAATGATATCGGCACCACTATCGGCAGCCATACCGGACCCGGCACAGTGGCCCTGTTTTTCTGGGGCGATGAGAGAGTGGACTGAGAGCGGGAGTGCCATGAGAACACAGATTGTCTATGAAGATCGAGATATTCTGATCTGTCACAAGCCAGCCGGACTGGCTACCCAGTCGGCCACTGTGAGCCAGCCGGACGTGGTCAGCGAACTGAAAAACCACTTGGCCGGGGGCTATGTGGGGATCGTGCACCGGCTTGATCAGCCTGTGGAGGGGCTGCTGGTGTTTGCCGTAAATCCCAGGGCAGCAGCGGCGTTAAGCCGTCAGTTGGCGGAGGGCGTATTGCGGAAACGTTACTGTGCGCTGGTCTGGGGCCGTCCGCCTAGTGACAGCGGCGAGATGGTGGATTATCTGCGCAAGGAGGGCAGTCTGTCCCGAGTGGTTTCGGCGGATACGCCGGAGGCGAAAAAGGCGGTATTGCGGTATCAGGTCAGAGGAACACAGGCAGGAACAGAAAATCATATTTGCCTGGATATCTGTATTGATACCGGACGTTTTCATCAGATTCGCTGTCAGCTGGCCAACGGAGGAATGCCCATTTTGGGTGATCAAAAGTATGGTACGGCCGAAAGTCTGGAGGAAAGCAGACTCTTGGGAATCCGTCAGATCGCATTGTGTGCCTATGAGATCAGGTTGCGGCACCCGACATCGGGACAGGAGATTTGCCATGAGATCACTCCGGGCTGGATAAATTTCTGATCTTTCCCACATACTACTTCGTAGATACGCGGGAGTCCACGGGACTGCCGCACAATGCGGAGGTGGATATGCTGGAGAGAGTGAAACAGAACAAACTTATTACACTATTGTTGATCGTGGCAGTAGTGTATTTTTTTCTGCAATATCTGACACCGCTGTTTTCTCCGATACTGGTGGCCATGCTTTTTGTAACCATCTTTGGGCCGCTGTTAAAGAAACTGCAGACCAGACTCCATGTGCATCGGCAGCTGGGAGCTATTCTGCTGCTGATTCTGGGCAGCGGCCTGCTGACGATTCTGGTATGGGTACTTTTCTCCTGGACGGTGGGAAGTCTGCCAATGTGGGTCGGTCAACTGGAGACAGTGGAACAGGAACTGCAGGAGCTGATACAAAGGGGCAGTGCCTCCATCGGAGAAACCTTGGGAATTGACGGGGAGTATCTGGAGTCCACACTGCTGGCGAGACTGGAGGCGTGGATGGACTATCTGCAGACAGAAGGGGCTGCAGGCATGTTGTCCGGCTCCCTGCAATATCTGAAAAAATTAGCGCTGCTGGGGGGATTTCTTGTAACCTTTGTCATTGCGGCGGTACTTTTGGCCAAGGACTACGACCGAATCATGAACAATCTGCTGGACCGGGAGGAGTTTCATATGCTGCTGGAGGTAATCTGCGGAATTATACGGTATATTGCAACCTTTATCAAGGCCCAGGTGGTTATCATGTCCGTTATCTCTGTGGCGGCGGGGCTTGTGCTGAGCATTGTCGGTATTCGGCATGGAGTGCTGTGGGGAATGCTGGCGGGACTGTTGGACGCACTGCCCTTTATCGGCACGGGGATCGTGCTGGTGCCTTTGGCACTGACGCAGCTTTTTCAGGGATACTACGGCAGGGCGCTGGCATGTCTGGTGCTCTACGGTGCCTGTGTGTTTCTGAGGGAGATGCTGGAACCCCGTCTGATCGGTAAGCGCCTGGGTATTTCTCCCATTGCCGTATTGACCGCCGTCTATGCGGGAATCCGCCTTTTTGGCGTGTGGGGAATTATCAAAGGTCCCCTGGGGTTCATGATTATATACCAGATATGGCAGAGCCTGCAGAGGCGCTTTCAGGGAGCGGAGGAGGCGGCAGTTCCACCGACTTAAAGAGCGGTTGACTTCCCGAAACAACAACTTTATAATAAAGCTGTTATCTCAGAACAATTGCGAAACAGTACGGAGGAGAGCATGAGCGCAGTAAAGAAAGTAAAATCCGGAGTGAAAAAAAACACGTCTCTGGAACATATCTGCGAGATCATATGGGATTTGCTTGACATCGCGGTAAGCCTGTACATGGTGGCGCTGATGGTGGTGCTGCCGCTGTATTCTACGGAGACCGGCTACCGCAGCATAGGGACGGATAAGTGTATGCTTTTTCGCTCTGTCAGTCTGCTGGCATGCAAAGTGATCCTGCCCTTGACAGCCTTCTATCTGCTCAGTCTGGCTCTGAGGCGGCTGCAGCCGGGCAGTCACGAAAAAAGGCGCATGCCGTCAGTGTCCGTCACAGACCTGTTCGCTCTTTTGTATCTGGCGGCGGTGGTCTGCTCCTATCTGCACTCCTCCTTTAGGGAAAAGACGGAGTGGGGAGATGCTTTCTACGGCGTCTCTGGCTGGTATCTGGGACTGCTGGCACAGCTGTTGTTTTTGGGAATTTATTTTGCGGTCTCACGTCTGTGGCAGAGAAAGGACTGGTTGATCGGACTGTGGATTCCCATCATAGTGGTGGTCACTCTGCTTGGGTATCTGAACCGTTTCGGTATCTATCCTCTGGAGATGAAGGCATCCGGTCCACAATACATTTCCACAATCGGTAATATTAACTGGTATTGCGGATATGTTGTGACGATACTGTCAGGTATGGCGTACTATCTGTGGCAGGGCTGGGGATGCGCAAAGAAAAAATGGATGAATATAGTTGCCATACTTTTTCTGGGCGTGGGTCTTGCCTCTCTGGTAACGCAGGGCAGCAGCAGCGGAATTGTGACACTGCTGTTACTGCTGGGTGTGTTCTATCTTTTGTCCATGAGGGATGAGGAAAAATTACAGCGATTTTTTGGAGGCTGTATTTTGTTGTCCGGCGTGTGCATATTTACCTGGCTGATACGACAGATATGGCCTCAGGCTATAAATTATATTGAGAGCACTACAGACATGCTGACGATGTCGCCGCTGCCGTTTTTTATGTTGGGCGTATCGCTGCTGTGCTGGTTTTTGGTATGCCGCAGCCGCCGCGCCGGGCGTTTTCGTGCTGGGGGATGGACCCTGCTTGGGCTGGCGGCATGGACCGGGGCTGGTGTGGCTGTGGCAGTCTATGTCATTCTGCTGGCGGTCAATACAAGGCATCCTGGAAGTATTGGTTCCCTGTCCGAACTGGAAATACTTACCTTCAATGCCTCCTGGGGCAGCAACCGCGGTATTACTTGGACCGCGGGACTGACCTGTTTTTTGGATCAGGATCTGGCCGGAAAACTGGTGGGAGTGGGGCCGGACACCATGGCCCTGTACATTCGCAGCGGTGCCAATCCGGAGTTGAAACAGATGGTGGAGGATTATTTTGGCAGACTGATGCTGACCAACGCCCACAACGAATGGCTGAC
Organism: uncultured Acetatifactor sp.; assembly: GCA_964383805.1. Taxonomy (GTDB): domain Bacteria; phylum Bacillota; class Clostridia; order Lachnospirales; family Lachnospiraceae; genus Acetatifactor. Next base: position 58,095 of record CAYLIM010000003.1, on the reverse strand, counting down.
GGTGCTAGTTAACGAGGGGCTGCTGGGAGCGGTGGGATACATAGGGCTGATGGTGACTGCTATTTGCCGGTACCTGAGGGCTGGCAGGAAGGACGCGCTGGCGGGCGCCATGGGCATGGGAATACTGGCCTACACCCTGAACAATATTTTCAGTTTTCAACAGGTTATGGGTACCTCTGCCGTATTCCTGCTCCTGGGGATCGGAGAGGCATGCCTGCGCCGTGAAAGTAAAGTATGAAACTTGGTTTCATATGCATAGTAAGGTTAATTTGACTTTGCGCCATGCATCTGGTAAAATAAATTTAGGAAAGGTATGAGATGGCGTATGAAGATCGAGAGAGTGGATGAAAAAACAGTAAAATGTTTCATCTCCAACGAGGAACTGGAGGAGTATAACATTTCTTATAAGGATTTTGTGATGCGCAGTGACAAGGCCAGAGAGATCGTGGAGGAGATTATGGCTCAGGCTGTGGAAGAGGTGGATTACAAGCCCCCTCAGTTTGCCTTTGATTTGCAGATCATGATGCTGCCGGACCAGGGCATGATATTGACTTTCACAGAGAGAACTCCGGAGGACATAAAAAACAGTGCGAATCTCATGAATTATCTGAGGGAGATGCGACGGATTCTGAAGGAGAAACTGGGACTGGACGGTTCGACTATTGCGGGACTGCTGGCTCAGGCCATGGTGACAGCTGCGGCCGGGCAGGCGGTGGCGGACCAGGGTGGCAGTGCGGAGAACTCCCGGCAGCCCCAGGTGGAAGTGCAGAAACCCCGCTTTGCGATTTTCCGTTTTAATACCATGCGCAGTCTCTGCGAGTATGCCGATGTGCTGCCCAGAAATCTGAGGGTAATCAGCAGACTTTACAGGGACGAGGATACATATTATCTGTATCTGGAACGGGGCGGCGCGTCCTATGAGCGTTACAGCAGAGCCAGCATACAGGCGCTGGAATTTGGAGAGCTGTATGCAGCCACGGAGGATAAGCTGGTGTATCTGGAGGAGCATGGAGAATGCCTGATCGGTGAGAAGGCGCTTGCCAGGCTGCGGCTGTAAAAGAGATGAGTCGGGTATTTGGTAATATGGGCAATCATTACAGGGGCATATCAGACGATATGCTCCTGTTGCTCTTTCAAGCGCTTATTCTCCTGTAAGAGCTGTTCGATTTGCCGGAGGGCCTCGTCTCTTTCTTGTGTGGCTTGGTCCAATTGCTGTGTGGCTTGGTCCAATTGCTGTGTGGTCTGGTCCAATTGCTGTGTGGCTTGGTCCAATTGCTGTGTGGCCTGGTCCAATTTCTGCGCGGCCTCATCCAATTTCTGATGGGTTTCATTCAATTTCTGGTTAGTTTTGTTCAATTCTTGAATCACTATTTCCTTCTCTCTCAATACAGTATTCATCTCCCTTATATGTTTCTCCCTCGCTTTGCACTGTTCACGGATGGATTCATCCGCAGTAAGTTCGTATATGGTTTCGACCGCGTCTTCCAGTATCGGATTCTGTTTCGCCAACATTTTGAGTTCCTCCCATGTGGTGGCCTTGAAGAGGGATGCCCAGTAGTCGATTTTCCACTTCCGGTCCTCCTGCGTTGCCAGCTCTATATGCCTTAAGTTTACCACACTCAGGGTTAGCTTGTCAGTAAAAATGTGATGGTTTTTCACATTCATCATTTTATATGTGGCATAGAACTCAGGGTGTTCCGGAAACAGTGTAAAGTCCAAAAAACCGATATGTATGGTCGGCATGACTTTAATATAGTCGTCTCCGCGCGATAATTGGTCAAAATTGCGGCACAGGTACGTCATAGCCCTCTCGGGCCAGTTTGCATAGTCCACAACCTGCATCTCTAAATTTATCAGCAGTTGGTTATTCAGCAGCACATTGATATCCAGTACAAATATCTTGCTGTCGAAATCTTCTGTGAGAGCCTCGCCCAGTACAATGGGGTTCCTGATCTCCACACTTTTTACCTCATCCGGCCGCAGGTGCAGCAGGGAACAGGTCAAGTGTTTCAATACATTCTCATTTTTTTGCAGCAGCGCCTTGAACATATAGTCGTTGGTCAAAGGGTGCGGCAGCTGTCCGGTGGCCTGCATATACAGCGGCTTTTTATCCGGCGCCTTGTGTGTGAAATGATTCATAAGCATGTCTCCTCTAAATTGCGCAGCTGCCTTGTCAACATTTTCAGACATTGTTCAGCGCTGCTGGCAGATAGTCCTGACGGATTACGAGTTGACCTGCGGATCATATGATTAAAAAAGAGTACAAAAAATACACCTGAGAACATATAAAAACAATCCGGGAAATCAACGGCAAAACGCCAGAAAATAAAAATGCCCATATCGATTGATACGGATACAGTATAGCAGATATGAGAACAAAATGCAAGTGTTTTTGCGCATGAGACTTATACAGGAGTCCGCACAATGTCCAAATGAAGGGTGGAAATAGCGGAAAGACTGTGATATACTGTTGTTCACCGGGGACTTGGGCATTGCGGTCTGAAATACACAGACTTGTCTTAAAAAGAAAAAAGCCCATAAAAACAGGCTTTTTACAAATCGGCGTGACAGGATTTGAACCTGCGGCCTCTACGTCCCGAACGTAGCGCTCTACCAAGCTGAGCCACACGCCGCTCTATGTCGAACATTAAAATAATACACTATGTAAAATGGAATGTCAAGATTTTTTCACAAAATGCGATAAGGTCGCATTAAAATTTGTAAGCATTGCGGTGTGGAGAAAAACGAAGACGGGAGGCCTAATATGGAACGAGCAGTTGTGACGTTGAAAAAGGGCGGGGGACGCACTCTGAAAGCCGGGGGAATGTGGATATATGACAATGAGATAGATTCCGTTAAGGGAGATTTTGAGAACGGGGACGTGGTGGAGGTCTGTGATTTTGACGGCTACGACATGGGCTGTGGATTTATCAACACCAGGTCAAAGATTACTGTGAGAATGCTGTCCCGGAAAAAGGGCACGGTTATCGACAAGGCGTTTATCCGTCGGCGTGTGCAGGACGCATGGAACTACCGCAGGGAGACGATAGATATTTCCAGCTGCCGTGTGATTTTCGGAGAGGCGGATTTTCTGCCCGGTATTGTGGTGGACAAGTTCTCCGACGTGCTGGTGGTGGAATCTCTGGCGCTGGGAATCGACAGATGGAAAGGGACCATTGTGGAAACACTAAAGGACATTCTGGCACAGGACGGTATTGTGGTGCGGGGAGTCTATGAGCGCAGTGACGCCAAGGTGCGCCTGCAGGAGGGTATGGAGCGCAGCAAGGGCTTTATCGGAGAACCCTTTGACACCAAGGTGGAGATCGTGGAAAATGGAGTGCGCTATCTGGTGGATGTGGAGGACGGACAGAAAACAGGGTTTTTCCTGGATCAAAAGAATAACCGGGCCGCCATTCATGGCATCTGCAAGGGAAAGAAAGTGCTGGACTGCTTTACCCACACGGGTTCCTTTGCCTTGAATGCAGGGATTGCCGGAGCCGTCAGTGTGCTGGGGGTGGACGCGTCCCAGCTGGCAGTGGACCAGGCTGCGGAGAATGCGGCGCTGAACGGACTGCAGGAACGGGTGCGGTTTCAATGTGCGGATGTGTTTGAATTGCTGCCCCGGCTGGAGGCTCAGGGGGAGAGCTATGACGTGGTGATTCTGGACCCGCCGGCCTTTACCAAATCCCGCAATTCCGTTAAAAATGCGGTCAAGGGCTACCGGGAGATCAATCTGCGGGGACTGAAACTGGTGCGGGACGGCGGCTATCTTGTCACCTGTTCCTGCTCCCATTTTATGGAGCCGGAGCTTTTTGCCAAAACCATACGGGAGGCTGCTGCAGGCGCACACAAACGTCTGCGCCAGGTGGAGTTCAGAACGCAAGGCTGTGACCATCCCATATTGTGGGCAGCAGACCAGAGCTATTATCTGAAGTTCTATATTTTTCAGGTGGTATATGAACGTTGACTCTGAATGAAGGAGGCAGGAAATGTTTCGCATTGCGATTTGTGAGGACGATGCCGCCATGCGGTCCTATGAAAAGGAATTGGTGAGCGGCTGGGCACAGGATAACGGGTATAAGGCAGTGGTGGATGTCTATGCCAATGCGGAGCAGTTCTTGTTTGTCATAGAGGATGAACAAGAGTATGATCTGCTGATTCTGGACATTCAAATGGGGGAGATAAACGGCATAAAGCTGGCGGCAAAATTGCGGGAGAGCGGCATGGGAGCACAGATTATTTTTCTGACAGGTGTGCCGGATTATGCTCTGGAGGGCTATGAGGTAGGTGCAGTCCGATACCTTATGAAACCGTTGAAGGAAAAGGAATTCTTAAGTCTGTTGGATGTTCTGTATGAAAAGATAAGAATGGAACGCAGGGATTTTTTCCTGTTTGAACAAGGAACCAATGTATACAGAATCGCGCTGTTCGACATCCTATATCTCGAAGCGAAAGGACATTATATTTGTATGAGCACCCTGCAGGGGGAATTTGAGTGGAAGGCCTCGTTTTCTTCCGTGGCAGAGCAGTTTGACAACGAGACTTTTTTCCTGCTCAAGAGAGGGCTGCTTGTGAATCTGGAGCATGTGGAGAAGATCACCCGCACGGAGTGCATACTGGATCACGGCAGGACCCTGCCAGTTGCAAGAGAGCGCTATAAAGATTTGAATAAAGCATTTATTACTTACTACAGAGGGAAACAGACTTAAGGGGCGGTCAGAGAAAGGAGCATCATGCGCAGTTTCGTATTGTTTGCGTTATACTTATTTGTTCTTGCGGCGGCTGTCTGTGTTACGGCGGTTCTTGTCAGGCGAAGAGAGGAGAAACGTCTGGGCGAGTTTCAGGACAATATTCTGAAAAAACAGAGGGAAGAGGTCCAAAATATTTACCAGACCATGAGAGGCTGGCGGCATGATTATCACAATCACATGCAAACCATCAAAGTCTATCTGACTATGAATCAGGTGGAGGAGACGCTTGCCTATCTGGAGCATTTGGATGAGGACTTAGACAGCATTGATATGGCCATCCACACAGGGAATGTGGCCTTGGACGCTATCCTGAGCAGCAAGGTATCCATAGCGTCCAAGCGGGAGATAGACGTTGATTATACGGCGAAGGTTCCGGACAAGCTTCAGGTCAGCGACATACATTTGTGCGCTATCATAGGCAATCTCCTGGACAATGCGGTGGAGGCCTGCGAGAGCGTAGAGACAGGCAAGAAGTTTATTCGGGTGTACATTGGTATTTTCAAAAAACAGCTGTATATCTCCGTATCCAACTCCACTTCTTTTTCAAGACGCAGGAGTCTGTCGGAGCTTGCCACCACCAAGCAGGGAGAGCACGGACTGGGGCTGGGGCGTGTGGACAGGATCGTTGACAGCTACAACGGTTTTCTCAATCGGAAAAATGAGCCGGGCATTTTTGCAACGGAGATCATGCTTCCGCTATAATGGTTTTGCCAAAAGGATTTAGTGCACGATTTTTTACATTTCGTGCACTTTCTCTTTTTTGGGGAAGAATAACCTGTAAACTGATAAGCAGCAAGTCCCTATACAGGTGGCAAAATCTATTTATGGAGGCCAGCAATGACAGGCAAAGCGAAAACAGAGAAAAAGCGGACATCCATGGTTTACAATTCCATAGAGGTGTTTAAGGTAATGGCTAGGCGTTTTCCTCACAGCAGATGGCAGGTCCCCCTGTATATTGTCTGCTGTATAGCTACGCCCTTTATGACTGCGTTGATTCCATCGCTGGCTATCAAAGCGGTCACACGGGGGGAAGTGAGGTATTTTCTGGTTTCCATCACTCTGGCGCTGGGCGCTTATTGGGGCATGGATGCCGTCCGCAGCCTGGTGAGCCTGTATCTGGAAAAAGCAAGAACCATTACCATGTTCGATATTTTTTTCAGCAATTTTATCAAAAAGTCGTTGAAAACAGACTATGCCAATGTGGAACTTCAGGAAAAACAGAAAAAAATCGCCAAGGCGGCCAGAGTGGTGCCCGGCGGGGGCGACAGTGTTTTGCGGGTTATGAGTGAGTCGGTAGAATTTTTGATCAAAGTATTGGGGCTGCTGATCTATGGAACAGGGGTCTTGATGCTGGATGTGAGGATTCTGTTGATAACGGTGGTGCTGCTGGGGATGGATCTCTTCTTGCGCAATTATGCAATCAGATACTCCGATGCTCACATAGAGGAACAAGCAGAAGTATGGCGCAAACAGCGGTATTTAAGCAGGAATGGCATGGATGTTGACTCCGGCAAGGACATCCGCATCTACCAGATGAAAGGGTGGTTTCATGAGCGATTTGAAGAGTTGATCCGGCAGGAGGCTGATTTTCAGAAACGTACACAGCTGCGCTGGTATTATCCCGTGCTTGTGGACAATATCTGCAGCTTTTTCAAAAATGTACTCTCCTACGGCATTCTGGCCGGCAAAGTGCTGACCGGAGAGTTGGACATGGCGGGTTTCACACTCTATCTGGGCGTTATCTTTGGCCTGGACATATGGATATATCCGATGGCGCTGTCCTACGGAGGTCTGCGTGAGGCCACGCACAGGGTCAACGATTATCGAGAGTTTATAAATACGCCGGACGTCTTTCGGCATGGCGAGGGCAGTGGAATCTCTGACCGGCCGGAAGGAGCATTGGAGATAGTTTTTCGAGATGTATCCTTTGCTTATGAGAAGGGCGGAAAGCCGGTACTCTCCCATATAAATTTCATGATAAAGCCCGGCGAGAGTGTGGCGTTGGTGGGCAATAATGGCGCGGGCAAGACGACTCTGGTCAAACTGCTGTGCGGATTTTACCCTGTCACGGAGGGAGAGATATTGATAAACGGCAAAAACATGAACGAGATGGACATTGAAGCCTATCAGGACATTGTGAGCGTACTCTTTCAGGAAACAATTTCGCTGGCCTTTTCTATTGCCATGAACGTCTCCGGCTGCAGTGATGAGGATATGGACCGGGAGCGGGTGAGAGAAAGTCTGCGCAGAGTGGGGCTGTGGGAGCGAGTGGACAGTCTTCCCCGGAAGGAAGACACGTATTTGTCCCGGCAGCTGGATGATGACGGTATCTGGCTTTCTGGCGGCGAACTGCAGAAACTCCTGTTGGCCAGGGCGCTCTACAAAGGCGGCCAGCTGATGATACTCGACGAGCCTACGGCGGCTCTGGATCCCCTGGCGGAGAGCAAAGTATACCAGGACTATCATATGCTGACGAAGGGGAAGACTTCGCTGTTCATCTCTCACAGGCTGGCCAGCACCAGATTCTGCGACCGGATAATCTTTCTGGAAAACGGGCGTGTGACGGAGGTTGGCTCCCATGAAGAGCTGATGAAACAGGGCGGCAGATATAGGGAGATATTTGATATACAGAGCAGGTATTATCAAGAGCGGGAGGAGGCTTCGGATGAAGAATAAGGGGACTCTGAGAAAGGTGCTGCGTCTGGTAGAGATGCTGCAGCCGGGATTTCTGGCTTTGATAACAATTACGAAGATTTTGGCCTCAGGGCAACCCTTCGTGATGATATTTTTTGGCAGTGTCATCCTGGATATGCTGGTGGAGCGCGCCGCACTGCGGGAAATTATGACAGTCATAGTGTGGATGGCGGGGCTTTCTGCCCTGCTGGTGCTGCTGCGCTGGGGGTTGGAGATGGCGGTGGTCGTGAAAAAACGGATGATCTCCCAAAAGGTAGACGAGATGATGTGTGAAAAGTCCTGTGAGATGGATTACGAACTGCTGATGGGCGGTGAGACGCTGGATATGCGTCAGCGGGCATGGGACGGAGTGCACAACAACGGGGACTTGGGGGATTTCTGTGAACTGCTGGCATCCGTGATTGAAAACATCTGTACGATCATTTACTCCGGAGTGCTGCTTTTTTCCCTGTTGGTTCCGGGAACGGCGGCGGGGCAGAGGGGACTGGCAGTGCTGCTGAACAAGTGGTACAGCGGGGTGTTTCTGCTGGCCGTCATGGCGCTTTCCCTGTGGATGAACTCTATAGCCAATCACCGCTCAGCCAGGATACAACAGGACAGTTTTGAAGAAAATGTCAGAAACAATCGGCATATGGAATATTTCTGGAACGTTGCCTTTGACTATTCTCAAGGGAAAAATATCCGGATCTATAAGATGACAGATATGATTTTGGGAGCTATCAAAAAGAATAATGAGGCCATGGAGCGCATATCGCAGAAAACCATTCGCCGGATTCAAAAAGTAAAATGGATCAATTCCGCCTCAGCTCTGCTGCTCCAATTCTGCAGCTATCTGTACGTGGGACTGAAGGCCATCTATGGACTGGTCAGTATCGGCAGTACTATGCGTTATATATCCGCATACCAGAATTTGTCCCGGAGCGTGGGCAGTATTTTTGACATGTTTATTCAACTAGGCGTAAAGAGCAGGTATCTGGTGTATTTTTACAACTATATGGAGATCCCGAATCAGCGGTATGAGGGAACGATTCCGATTGAAAAGAGGGATGACAACAGGTATGAGATTGAATTCAAAGATGTATCTTTCCGGTATCCTGACAGTGATAAGATCGTGCTGTCTCACGTCAGCGAAAAGTTTACCATGGGCAGTAAGATGGCAGTGGTAGGTCCCAACGGCTCCGGCAAGTCCACCTTTATCAAGCTCCTCTGTAGGTTGTATGAGCCTACAGAGGGAGAGATTCTGTTAAACGGAGTGAATATCCAATACTATGATTTCCAGGAATATATCCGGCTGTTTTCCGTGGTGTTTCAGGATTTCCACTTGTTTGCCTTCTCCATAGCGGAGAATGTGGCCACATCCTGCGAGTATGATGAGAAAAAGGTGAAGGAATGTGTTGAAAAGGCGGGTTTTGCCGTCAGGCTGCAGGATATGCCGGAGGGAATACGCACCAATATTTATCAGATGGAGGAAAAGGGCGTGGAGATATCCGGCGGTGAGGCGCAGAAACTGGCTATTGCCAGAGCCTTGTACAAGGACGCCCCATGGGTCATTCTAGATGAGCCTACAGCGGCGCTGGACCCCATAGCGGAATATGAGATATACAGTCATTTCAATGAGATGGTAAAGGACAAGACCTCTATTTATATCTCCCACCGCATGTCCAGCTGCCGATTCTGCGATACCATTTATGTGTTTGAGGATGGCAGGATCATACAGAAAGGCAGCCATGAGACACTGATAAAGGAGGAAAACGGACTGTACAGCAGACTGTGGAACGCTCAGGCCCAGTATTACAAGACATCCTAACAGACGGTCACGCCGCGCCCTGCTCATTCCGGGGGCAGAGCGCGGATTTTACGCATGGATATCCACAGCGTCCCCTTCCAAGGCATTGGTGCACGATTTTCAGCATTTCGTGCACTTTTTTTATGCGTGGAAGAAATCTGTTGTAAACTGGTGATGTACAGGGAAAGTGGCGCAAATGCCACAGTTATGGCTGCTGATTAACGTGGTATACGGAGAAGAGGAAAAAATGGAACATCACAGTGGTAAAACAAACAGAATAATCCCCCCGGTGTCCCTGTCCTTTTTCGGAGAGGGAGCGCCCGTGGGGAACGACCCCGGCCAGTCGGCGCAGCGCAGTCTCTCTCAAACGCTTGTCTATCTGTGCAGGTCGGAGGAGAAAACAGCTGCCAGACTGGCGGAGGAGACGGGAATACCCGCACCCTATATCGAGGAAGAGCTGGAGAGGCAGTGCAGAGGGGAAAATGGTGAGTATGGTCTGCTGCGCAGTGTGGGAAAAGGAAAATATATTGCCAACATTATCATTGCCCACAGGGATGAGTACATAGCGGCCAATGCTCTCTGCAGAAAATATGCGCCTGCGTTTTGCAATCTTTTGGCAGATGGCATTGCAGCCGCACAGGAGGAGATACACGCCTTTATGCGGCGGAACTTCCCTAGGAATGTGGAACCGGAGCTTTTGCACTGGGCTATGATGCCTGATATTGTGGGCAGTTTTGCGGGACAGGTGTGTGCCGAGCTGGCCGGATTCTTTCTGGACGTACAGCCCGTGGGTCGCCCCTTCACTGCCGTGGCAGTAGCCGATCTGCCAAAGCAGAGCTGTTTTTACGGCTGTGACAGTATTGTTGCCCATGACGTCGGCGGCTACTCGAATATCCTGGCGCGAAATCTCTACGGCAGCAGGCTGCAGGCGCATTTTCACTGCGGCCATGATATGGCTGCCGACCCGCTGCTGCAATTGACTGTCCGGTGTGCCAACGGCTGTCCGCTCTCGGCGCTGTCTCGTGAGGAGGGGAAAATTGCCGAGAGGGCGATACAGCAGGGCTATCTGCGGGAACATGACGGAATACTGGAACCGGCTATTCTGGTTCTCGCTGACGGGATAAGCGTCTATATTGAGTTTCAGAGCCTGCTGGGCGCTCTGGAGGAGGATACCCGCCAGCTGGCGGGCGACCTTGCCGGGGAACTGGCCGGGTTTATGAGAGAACATATTCCGAGCCATCTTCTGGCAGACTATCCCTGCTATGGCTCCGGCGTTGCCTCCCATTGCTTTTTTCACGATGTGGTGGAAGAATGCATTTGCAGAGGGATACTCACTGCGCCGTCCGCTCCGCTGGGACCGGAGGGAGTGCTGATGGTATTATGTATATAGCGGTTGTGTTGCGGAACCAGGTCTCGACAACAGTCCGGTCTCTGTTAATTTGCAGCCGGTGTTTCATCTGGATTAAGGGTTTTTCGGGCCCGCCTCATGCCAAACAGCAGGGGCACTATCATCAATGTCCAGACGATGGGTTCCGACACAATAACACCCATATAGCCAATGTACGGAGCCAGCAGAAACGCGATGAGAACCTTGCCGACTAGCTCCACCAGACTGGAGATCAGCGGCATCCTGGTATCCCCAAACCCCTGCATGCTGTTGCGCAGAATGCAGATGGCGGCGGGAAGGAAATAGAATACGGCATTAATTTTTAAATATAGTGACGCAGTCTCCAAAATTTTCGGCTGGTCGCTGGCAGTTACCAAGTGAATCAGAGCCGGAGACAAGGTAAATACAATGAGGAGCACCAGCGCGCACCAGAGATAGGAGGCCAGAATCGTGTCCCGGATTCCTTTGTGAATCCGGGCATATTCTTTTGCTCCCAGATTCTGCCCACAATAGGTTGCCAGAGCTGTGCCCAGCACAAAAAAAGGTGTTAAAAAGACTATGGTCACTTTTCGGGCGGCAGTGTGGGCTACGATGATATTGCTGCCGAAGGTGTTGATACAGGTCTGCAGCGCCAGGGAGCCCAGAGTAACAAAGGAAATCATGAAACCTACGGACAGACCGGTGGGAATCAGTTCACGGCAAAGGTTCCGATCCGGCAGCAGATCCCGCAGGGCAATTCCGAGTTCCGGATATTTTTGCCGAATATAGATAAAGCATAGGAGAGCGGATACTGCCTGAGCGATAACTGTGGCGATGGCAGCTCCCGCTACGCCGCTGCTCAGACCGTATATAAACAGGCAATCCAGCCCGATATTCAGCAGATTGGCGACGATCAGAAATAGCAGAGGAGTAAAGGAGTCTCCGACGGCGCGCAGTATGGCCGTACAGATATTGTATAGGGAGGTAGCCAGCAGTCCCGCAATAATGATACGAATATAGGCGGCAGCTTCCGGCGCCAGGGACTGGTCCACGCGCAGAAGGCGCAGAATTTCTGGCAGAAAGAGCAGACAAATTCCGCTGACCAACAGGGCGGCCAGTATGCCCAACGTGACAGTGCCGCCAATGACTTTTTTCAATTTATCATCGTCTTTTGCGCCATATGCCTTGGCAACGACGATCCCGAAACCGCAGATAATGCCGTTCAAAAACTCAATCAAAAGATCATTGAGGGGGGCGGTGGCGCCTACTGCGGCCAGAGAAGTCTCTCCCAGGGCGCTGCCGATGATCCGGGTGTCAATCAGGCTGTAGCACAGTTGGAAAAGCTGTCCGATATACAGCGGTATGGCAAAAAGCAGAATCACTTTTAAGGGTCGGCCTTTGGTCAGTGTTTTCATCAAAGTTACCTCTTTCTTAAAAAATCTCGTGATTTTGGGGGCCTACGGTCAACGGTATCATACTTAAACGTTTTCGTAAAGAATATATTCTCACAAAATCATCTCTCCGTTTTTATGAAATTTGTCTGTGAGAGCGTGTGATATTTCATTCTGTTCCGGGCTTGACAAAACAGAAATATGTGATATGATTCTAAATGCAACTGAGTTGCAAATGCAAGAGATTCGCATTTGCGAAAATCAGAGGAAAGCAGGGCGTACAGGACATGTGGGAGATCATTTTAGACAGCTTACTTGACACAGCAAAATTAGTTCCCTTTTTGCTGTTGACTTATATGGCTATGGAATATTTGGAGCATCAGACAGGGGGAGCCGCCGCCCGGCTGGTGCGCAGGGCCGGAAAATGGGGTCCTGCATTGGGAGCGGTGGTGGGCGTGGTGCCCCAGTGCGGTTTTTCGGCGGCTGCGGCAGGTTTGTATGCGGGGCGGGTGATCACGCTGGGAACTCTTATGGCCATCTTCTTATCCACGTCGGACGAGATGCTGCCCATTCTGATCTCAGCCCATGCCAGCCCGGTTCTGATCGTGCAGATTCTTGGTTTTAAGGTGCTGGCGGGTATAGTGGCAGGATTTTGCGTCGATTTATTTTTAGGGAAAAAACAGGAGGAGCATGCGCACATCCATGAGCTGTGTGAGCATGACCACTGCGGCTGCGAAAAAGGGATAGTGAAGTCGGCGCTGCTGCACACGCTGCAGATCGCAGTGTTTATTCTGGTTATTAACCTGATTTTAAATCTGGTGCTGGAGCAGGTGGGACCGGATGCCATGAGTCGGTGGATATGGAATAAGCCGGTGGCGGGACAGCTGCTCTCCGGGGCTGTGGGGCTGATTCCCAACTGCGCCTCTTCCGTGGCTATTACTCAGCTGTACCTGGAGGGAGTCATGAATTTCGGCGCCCTGATAAGCGGTCTGTTGGCCAATACGGGAGTGGGGCTGCTGATTCTGTGCAGGGTAAACCGGCATAGGGGAGAAAATCTGAGGATCATTGGTCTGCTCTATGGAGTCAGCGTGGCGGGCGGTATATTGGCCGGCCTGCTGCCCATATAGAATTGTCATACTCACTAACGACTAGATTTTCCTTTCCGCACAGTGCATGTTGCCCGATTATGCGACATGTGCTGTGCGGAAATTGGAAAATCTTAATGTTAGTCAGTATAATATACATGGGGGTCAGATTGAAAATGGAAAAACAGGAATATCCTGCCGGAATCAAATGGACACGGCAGAGAAAAGACGTATATCAGGTGCTGCAGGAGGCCGAGGAACCTCTCAGCGCCGTACAGATCTACCAGCGGCTGGAGGAGACTGCCGGGCAGCCTGGCTATGCGGTATCCACCATATACCGGATTTTGGCTGCCTTTGAGGAGCGGGGGCTGCTGACAAAGAGCAGTTGGATAGGGGATGATACACTTCTGTACGAGCTGAACCGGGGCGGCCACACGCACTATGCCCTGTGTCTGGGATGCCACAAGCGGGTGCCTCTGGAAAACTGCCCCTTTGAACATATGCATCCCCACCTGTCCCGGCCCCGGGGGGACTTCGAGATCACAGGGCATAAGCTGGAGCTCTATGGGTATTGCAAGGATTGTAAGGGCGCTATTTGTTCTGATTTCTCCAAGTTTGGGGAGAAGTCCGGTATCAGCTGATTCTTGACATGCCTAATTCGGCGGTGGTAGAATATTTGTACTACGAGATGAGTAAGATTCTGAAGGAGAGGGATCTGCAGTAAGCAGAAAAGGGGGATAATATGTCATACGAAAATTACAGCGATGCGTTGAACGCCGGACGAAAGGAATACCGTGCCCGTCTGCTGAAGGGCGGCTACCCCTATCTGCCGGTATTGGAGGAGATTCTTTCCTATACAAAAGTGGAATATGAGGTAAATCTGGGTGTGTGCGAAGTGCCGCTTGAACTGATCATCGGCACCAAGACAAAGGGCCGGACCAATTCCTTTGCCGCCAATTTTATGCCTCTTTTGGACGCCTCATCGGAGTTCGCCGGCAAATGGATACGGCTGTACACCACTCTGGAGGAGGAGGGATTGCGGGACCCGGTGAAGGTCTACGAGTTTATGAACCGGTTCTATGTGCAGGAGGGAAACAAGAGGGTCAGCATTCTCAAATATCTGAAAGCCTACAGTATTCCCTGCTCTGTGATTCGGATAGTCCCCAAGCGCACGGATACAAAAGAAAATGAGATTTACTATGAATTTCTGGATTTTTATGAGATCACGGGCATAAATACGGTCTATTTCAGCGAGAAAGGCCGTTTTGCCAAACTTTTGGAGCAGATCGGTACGCCCAAGGGAGAGAAATGGACTTACGAGGACCGCATGGAGTTCGACTCCGTCTATTTTCACTTCCGCAATGCCTTTGAGGCCAAGGGCGGCGGCAGGCTGCCTATCACAGTGGGAGACGCGCTGCTGGCCTTTATCACTGTATTCGGCTATCAGGAGACCATGCAGAAAACCGAGCAGGAGATGAAAAAGAATCTCTCCAAGATATGGGACGAATTTCTGGTGCTGACGAAGGAGCAGTCCATAGAGCTGCTCATGGAACCTCCCAAGGAAGAGGTTTCCCACAATCTCTACAGGAACCTGTTGAATCTGGTTCTCCCGGACAATGCGAATAAGGTCAAGATTGCGTTTTTATATGAAAAAAGTCACAGGACCTCCAGCTGGACCTACAGCCATGAATTGGGACGGCTGTATCTGGAAAATGTATTTCCCGGTCAAGTGGAAACCAAGGCGTTTGAGAATATTGTCGCCGGTGAAAACGACCTGGAGCGGATGGAACAGGTTATTGAGGACGGATACCATGTTCTCTTTACCACGACGCCGGTAATGATCCCGGCCAGCCTGAAGATTGCGGCAAATCACCCGGACGTGAAGATTTTGAATTGTTCGCTGAACATTTCTCATCCGACCCTGCGAACCTATTATGCCAGGATGTATGAGGCGAAATTCCTGGCTGGCGCCATTGCGGGTTCCATGACTACTACGAATAAGATCGGATACATTGCCGACTACCCGATTTATGGTATGGTGGCCAATATCAATGCCTTTGCGCTGGGGGCCAGAATGGTCAATCCTCATGCCAGGGTCTATCTGGACTGGCGCACACTTAAGGATCGTAAGATAAAGATTACCGATGACCCGGAAATCGATTACATAATGGATCAGGATATGAAATCAGTCGGCCAAAACTCCCGGCGTTTCGGACTCTATTGCATCAGTGGGGAAACACCGGATAATCTGGCTATGACTACATGGCATTGGGGTAAGCTATATGAGAAGATCGTCCGTATTATTTTGAACGGAACCTGGAAGGAAGAAACGGATGCCGTGGGGAACAAAGCTATCAATTACTGGTGGGGCATGTCCGCCGGAGTAGTTGATCTGATCTGTTCTCAGGACCTTCCCCGTGGCACCCAGCGGCTGGTTAGCCTGCTGCGCAACAATATTTGCTCGGATGCGCTCACTCCGTTTTATGGCGAGCTGTTGACACAGGAAGGGACTATTATGAACAAGTCCGATCAGGTCATCCCCCCCAGAGAAATTATCACGATGGACTGGTTGGTGGAAAATGTGGTGGGACATATCCCCTCCATCTCCGATTTGACAGAGGAGGCCCAGGCTGTCACCAAAATGCAGGGGCTGGGCAGAACCAAGGAGGCAGATTCCTGACGTTTTGCAGACGACAGAAATAAAAGAGAAGTGGGAGTATCCGATGAAAATTTTGGCAATCGCTGACCAGGAATCTCCGTTGTTGTGGGATTATTTTGACAAGAGCTATCTGGAGGGGATCGATCTGATCCTCTCCTGCGGGGATTTAAAACCCCAATATTTATCTTTTCTGGCTACATTTGCCCATGCGCCGATCCTGTATGTGCATGGCAATCATGACGAAAGATATGAGCAGGTTCCCCCCGATGGCTGTATCTGTATTGAAGACCAAATCTATGTGCATGAAGGAGTCCGGATACTGGGGCTGGGAGGTTCCATGCGCTATAAGCCCGGCAGCCACCAGTATACCCAGTTCCAAATGCGCAGGCGAGTGTGGAAACTCTGGTTTCAGCTGAAATACAGGAGGGGCTTTGACATTCTGTTGACCCATTCGCCCGCCTATCAGCTCAACGACGGCAAGGATCTGCCCCACATGGGCTTTGAGGCGTTCCGCACGCTGTTGGACAAGTATAAGCCCGCTTTTTTTATCCACGGGCATGTGCATATGAATTACGGCAGGTCATTTCCGCGCCTGTCCACATACAACGAAACGCAGGTGATAAATGCTTACGAAAAGTATATATTTGAGATGGACGTGCCGGTGAAAAAAAAGTGAATTTTTTATGAAATTTTTTAAAAAAAATGCTTGCATTTCTATATGCCATATGATAATATATCACTTGTGTTAAGAATCAGAGCAGAAATCCTTATAAAACGCACCGCTAGCTCAGTTGGTAGAGCACCTGACTCTTAATCAGGGTGTCCAGGGTTCGAGCCCCTGGCGGTGCATTAGAAGTCTTAGGGCTTGCAGTTATGCGGGTTCTGGGGCTTTTTAAAGCTAATAAAGTGATTTAGGCACGAGAAAACCCCGGGAGTGCAGATCCCGGGGCTTTCTTTTTTCAAGGCTGGGCTGTGTTACTTATCTCCATCCAACCATTTGCATATGTAGTAGGCAACTACACTTGCCAGCATGGAGATAAAAAAAGCTAATAAAGTTTCCAATTTAGGCACCCCCTTTCTACTGGGGTGACACAGCGTATACATTATAGCATAAACATCAATAATTATATGGCCAAAATTTGACAAATTATAATTAAAAATCAGCTAAAAATGCATGCTTAAAACACATGCCTCTTAATCGGGCTATTCAGGGTTCAAGCCCCTGGCTGGCGGTGCATTAGAAGTTTTGGGACATGCAGTTATGCGGGTTTCGGGGTTTTTGTGCACAGCATAAGTTGTGCTACAAAATAGTTGACTTTTGGATAGTAGGATGATATATTTTAATTGCTGAAAGGCAATAAAAGTGAGTAGTTCCAAAAGAATCACCGAGAAAAGCCCAGGGATGCGACCCCTGGGCTTTTCCATTATAGGCTGCCTGTTGTTTTACTTATCCCTGTCCAGCCATTTGCATATGTAGTTACCAACCACACTTGCCATAACAGAGATAAAAAAAGTGAGTACGCGTTCCAAAATGAATCACCTCCTCGCACTGTGGAGGCAACAACAGTAAAACTATAATAACATACCATATCAGGAAAGTACATCAAAAGCTGACAGAATATATCGGGACATGAAAGCAAAACTACGCTGCAAAAACAGGATTGTTTAAAATAGATTGTAAAGGGTGGATATATTTTATATGAGAAAAAAAGAATGCCCTAAAAGGATAAAGCGCGCGATTGTTTGCGCTATACTGGCAGTATTGTTGCTCTTATGCGCGGCAGCGGTTTTGACAGTGCTAAAGAAAATAAAAATCAACCCGTATTTAGCGGGCAAATATTCCCTGCAGGGAGTGGACGTCTCCCATTACCAGGGCGAGATCGAGTGGGAGCAATTCAGGGAGCAGGGTATTGATTTTGCGTTTATCAAGGCAACGGAAGGCAGCAGCTTTGTGGACGAGAGGTATGAGACAAACTGGGAGAATGCCAGAGCCGCGGGGCTGTATGTGGGCGCATACCATTTTTTCAGTTTTGACAGTCCGGCATCCTCCCAGGCGGAGCACTTTATTGCCACAGTGGGAGACCTGAGCGGAGCCCTTCCGCCCACAGTGGATATTGAGTACTATGAGGATAAATCGAAAAATCCTCCGGAGAAAGAACAAGTGGTTTCCCAGCTGCAGGAACTGCTTTCAGCCCTGGAAGAGGAATACGGTGTAAAGCCCATCATCTATACCACTTATACAGTATACAATAAATACATTCGGAATGAGTTTGAGGATTATCCGCTCTGGATTCGGAATGTGTATTATCCGCCGGGGGACATAGGCAGGCAGTGGACTTTCTGGCAATACTCCGATACAGGAACGCTTCCGGGAACCTCGGGCGTGGAAAAATATGTGGATTTGAACGTATTTTGTGAGGATCAGAAAGAATTGGAAAAACTGCTTGTACCATGAAAAATATGCTGTAATTTTTAAAAAATTATGAAATCGCAGATTTCTCTCCAAAGAGACAGGGATTTATGCTATAATATATGAAATGCAGAATATGCGATAAAGCGTATGAAATCACGGTGTAATCAATATTTTTATGAATGCAGTGCTGCGAGAGAGCCGCAGTATGCAGGAAGGAGAGAAATTTGAATCCAAAATTAAGAGAGAAAACCCTGGAATCCCTTTCAGCAGTTCTTCCAATTACCGGAATCGTGCTGCTTATCAGTATATTCTTGGTGCCCATGGAGTTGGGGAGTCTGGTCATGTTTGTGGTTGGCGCAATCATGCTGATTCTGGGAATGGGCTTTTTCCAGCTGGGGGCGGAGATGTCTATGACGCCGATCGGGGAAGGCATTGGAGCTCAGATTTCCCGGACACGCCGGATATTGCTCGTGCTGGCGATAGGTTTTGTCATGGGCGCTCTCATCACTATATCGGAGCCTGATCTGCAGGTGCTTGCCCAGCAGGTGCCCTCCGTGCCGAATCGGGTGTTGATCCTGACTGTTGCGGTGGGAGTGGGGCTTTTCCTGGCTTTGGCGATTATGCGAATTAAGTTTCAGATTGACCTCTCAAAAATGCTGATTGCGCTGTATCTCCTGCTGATTGTGGCCTCTTTCTTTGTACCCAGAGACTTTCTGGCAGTGGCCTTTGACTCCGGCGGCGTCACCACCGGGCCAATGACCGTACCTTTTATCATGGCTATGGGTATCGGTCTCGCCTCCCGGCGGACCGACAAGAACTCCTCCAGCGACAGTTTCGGTCTGGTGGCTTTGTCCAGTATAGGCCCCATTCTGGCGGTGTTGATTCTGGGCTGTTTTTATAAGCCCACGGAGGCTGTATATTCACTGGGGGAGGTCGCTGCGGTGGCTACTACCCGGGACGTGGTCAGAGTGTTCGGCGTCAGCCTCCCGGTCTATGCCCGGGAGGTGCTGGTATCGCTACTGCCCATTGCTGCGGTATTCGTGATTTTCCAGCTGATTACCCGTCGCTATCACAGGAGGCAGCTGAAACGTATTGCCGTGGGTCTGGTCTACACTTATGTCGGTCTGGTGCTGTTTCTCTGTGGCGTGAACGTGGGATTTGCCCCGGTGGGTTCCTTCTTAGGGCAGGAACTGGCGTCGCTGTTGTTTAAGTGGATACTGGTTCCCATAGGTATGCTCATAGGTTACTACATAGTGAAGGCGGAGCCTGCAATTCAAGTGCTCAACCACCAGGTCGAGAACGTGACCGACGGCGCTGTTTCCGTCAAAGCCATGAACCGCTGTATGTCTCTGGGCGTGGCAATCAGTGTGGGCCTGGCCATGATGCGGGTGTTGACCGGATTGCCCATACAATGGATACTTATTCCCGGATATCTTATCGCTTTGATTATGTCTAGATTTGTTCCAAAGATATTTGTGGGTATTGCCTTTGACTCCGGCGGCGTTGCCAGCGGTCCCATGACCTCCACCTTTCTGCTGCCTCTCAGCATCGGTACATGTCAGGCTCTGGGCGGCAATCTGATGACGGACGCGTTTGGCGTGGTGGCGCTGGTGGCGTTGACGCCGCTGATTGCCATACAGATAATGGGTATTGTGTATCAGGTTAAAACCAATGCCATGCGCAAGAGGGCGCTGCAGAATGCCGCGTATCTGGATGACTGCGACGATATCATAGACCTGGAGGAGATAAATGCTTATGGAGAATCATGAAAATAATCCGTCCTTTCAGCTGCTTGTGTTGATTACAAACCCCAAGCTGGCCGAAAAGGCGACCAAGATATTCCGAAAGAGTACCCTGCCTGTGCAGTACAGGCTCAACGCCGAGGGGACGGCATCCAGCGAAGTCATGGATATGCTGGGTCTGGGCAGCATAGACAAATGTATTTTGATGAGTACGGTGCCCCGACAGTTAGGGGATGCCATGTTGTCCAGACTGCGTGTTGAACTGCATCTGGGCGCAATCAACAGTGGCATTGCGTTTACCATGTCTCTCACCGGACTGAATAAACTGCTCTTGCGCATGCTGACGAAAATAGACGAGGAGAATGCACCCTACAGTATAAGAAAGGTTGGAAACATTATGTCTGATACAAAATATGCACTGGTAGTTGCCGCAGTAAACATAGGATTCAGCGGGGATGTCATGGATGCGGCCCGGGCCGCGGGAGCCAGCGGTGGAACAGTGATCCACAGCCACTGGATTGGAAATCAGGAGGTTGCCGCCTCCTGGGGACTGAGCATGCAGGAGGAGAAGGAGATTGTGCTGATTCTGTCCGACACGGAGAAAAAGGTGGAGATCATGAGCGCTATCAGTGAAAAATGCGGTATGCGCAGTGAGGCCAAGGGACTTGTGGTATCACTGCCCATCGACGCTGTGATGGGACTATAAGTATTTTTAAGAACCGTTAGTGAGTATAATTAATCCGGCGGTTCTTTTTTTATGCAGTAAAAAAATCTTGACAAAATTGGTTGGTAACTATAAACTCAAGATAGAGGTTTGTAAAAACCAACCAAGGTGTGAGAGGAGATACAATGGAAGAGTATAAACTGTGTGAGAGTGATTTTCGCTTTATGAGCGTGATATGGGACGCGGAGCCGGTGCAGTCGGGGGAACTGGTAAAACTCTGCGCGAAACGGCTGGGGTGGAAAAAGCCCACCACCTACACCACATTGAAAAAGCTGTGCGACCGGGGATTTGCCCAAAATGTGGATACCGTTGTGACGTCCCTGGTTGGCCGCGAACAGGTGCAGGCCTATGAGAGCAACCGCTTTGTCGAGAGGACCTTTGGAGGTTCCCTGCCCGGATTTCTGGTGTCTTTTCTGGGAGAACGCTCCCTGTCCCGTCAGGAGGCCGAGCAGTTAAAACGACTGATAGACGAACATCAGGAACAGTGAGATAAGGAGGGGTATAGGATGTTGCTGATACGAGTGTTGAATATGAGTCTGACTGCGGGATACTGTATCCTGGCAGTGCTGGCTGTAAGGCTCCTGTTATGCCGGGCGCCGAAAAAGTATTCCTATCTGCTGTGGCTGGTAGTGGCGTTCCGGCTGTGCTGCCCGGTATCGCTCTCTTCTCCGGCCAGCATGTTTAATCTTGCTTTTTTTGACAGGGAGGTGGCGGGTGACCATACCATGGACTACCTTCAGGAGGATGTGGGGATGCAGCTTGCCCCTCAGCTTTCCACGGGTGTGACTATGTCTGCCTGGCAGAGTGCGGAGGGAAGTCACGGCAGCGGTGTGGATGTTCCGAATGGCTCCATCGCACTGCCGGAGAGCGCCAAAGAGACACAGCCTCTGAAGATTCCACTGCCTCCCGGAGGACCAAACAACAGTGTGAACCCTGTACAGGTATGGGGAGCGGTTGGAACGCTGCTGTGGCTGACGGGCATGGGTGTTATGCTGCTCTGCGGGGTAGTCAGCTATCTGCTGCTGAGCCGCCGTCTGCGAAACGCCGTGCTGCTGCGGGAGAATATCTATCAGTCCGAGCGGGTGACATCTCCCTTCATCCTGGGATTTTTTCGCCCCCGGATATATATCCCCTACGGGCTGGAAGAGCAGCCGTTGGAGCTGGTGCTTGCCCACGAGCGCTGTCATCTGCGCCGCAGGGATCACTGGATTAAGCTTTTTGCCTATCTGCTGCTTTCGCTCCACTGGTTCAATCCTCTGTGCTGGGTCGCCTTTTTGCTCATGAACAGGGATATGGAGATGGGCTGCGACGAGCGTGTGCTGGCAGAGATACAACACAGCTGTAAGCCTTACTGTAATGCCCTGTTGGCCTTTGCTGTCAGTCCCCGCAGCCTGAGTCCAAGTCCTCTGGCCTTTGGAGAGAGCGGGGCGAAAGCGAGGATACGCAACGCCCTCAATTGGAAAAAACCAGGAATTGCCGTTAAAGCTGCGGGTGTATGCCTGTGTCTGCTGACGATGGTGATTTGCAGCCTCAATCCCAGTGCGTCCACCCCTGCGCCGGAGAGGGAAAATGACATTGCTGCTCCGGAGGCGGAAAACAGCGGCATACTCCCCGGGGACACATCGGCGAACATATTGGAACATGAGCCGGATACAGAAAAAGAGGGAGAATCGGAAAGGATCACTCTGTGGACGCCCCATGGCATGAGGAATAAAACGTGGTATGATGAAGCTTTGCAGGAAGCGAGGGCAGGGCAGACGGTTCTGGACCTTACCGGAGTTGATTTCTACGGAGCGGAGCAGATACTGCTGGAGCCCAGCTGGAAGGAAGAGGAGCTGGCTGTCCACGTGGAATGCTATGACCTGATCGGTTCGGAGGCCGTGCCCGCCTGGCAGAGCGACTATGTCCTGCAGAGGCAGAATGAGGGTTTTCGGATCAATATTACGGGAGCCGGGCAGGGAATCTATGAAAAGCTGTCGGGAGCCGGACAGGAGATACGCATATCTTTCTCCCATGGAGGAACTGAGTACCTGATACAGGGCACAGTTCCGCTGCAGGGGAGCGAGCAAAAGGAGCCGGATGCTACAGAACCGGGAACCGCCCAGCATTTGCAGGGGCTGATCCGCAGTGTGGCAGATTACAATATGGTCATTGACGAAAAGAAATTTATAGCTGTGGGGGACGAGGAGTGGGAGGAATGGGCAGCACTGTGGAACCCTGAGGACAACAGCGGCGGCATAGCGATGATAGACGTGGCCTACCTGGATCTGCGTGCCCCTGTCAGTGAGGACTGCAGGATCACCATTCTGGAAAATCACTGGCAGCCGCAGCGGCAGATCAGCTGGGAAGAACTGCTCTCCTATATAGAGGAGTGCCCCTGGCATATGCTATGGAATTTCACCATAGAAGAGGGCCGGATTACAGAGATCAGTGAACAGTATCTTCCGTAGGGAAGACGGTATTTTTTCTCGAAAAGCGCAGACATTTTTCCGGGCAGGCCCCCACGCATCTGCCGCAGCGTATGCACTCTGGGGAGCGGGATATCTCACGGACGGAAAGAGATACGGGGCAGGCTTTCTCGCAGGCTCCGCAGGAGACGCATTTTTGTTCCTCCCAGTATATCTGAACCAGGCTGAACCGGTTGAACAATCCATAGATTGCCCCCAGGGGGCACAGATACTGGCAAAAAGGCCGATAGACCTTCACGGAGAGAACCAGGATAAGCAGCAGGATTCCCAATTTCCAAAAAAACAAACCTCCGGCCTGACTGCGCAGCTGTCCGTTTGCAGCCAACAGAGGCAGCGCGCCAAACAATGTGCCGGAGGGACATATATACTTGCAAAATGCCGGTACTTTCGCAAATCCGCCAAACAAAAACAGTGAACCGATGCCCACGAAAAGAAAAAGAGTAAGATATTTCCCGTACTTTAATATATGGTGCAGGGGCAGCCGCCTTCTCTTGTGGAAAACGGGAATTTTGTGCAAGAGATCCTGCACCAGCCCAAAGGGGCACAGCCATCCGCAGACAAAACGCCCCAGGAGACTGCCAAAGACAAAGAAAAATCCCAGCGCTGCAAAGGGTATCTGAAATCCCTGCCGGTTTAGCAGCGCCTGGAGCGCCCCTATGGGGCAGGAGGCAAGCGCCCCGGGACAGGAGTAGCAGTTCAGCCCCGGAACACAGGCATATTTCAGGTTTCCCCGGTAAATTTTTCCGCGCAGATATCCGTAAGTGTAGCCGTTTGTAAGAATTGTAAAAATGAGCTGTACCGCCAGCCGAAGTCTGTTCATATCTCCGTTTCACCCAATCCCGATACATTCCATGCAGATCATCACCGCTTTTCTCCATATCACGTCAAACTGATCCAGAACGTCCCCTATGCCTAGAAACAGTATTCCCGCAAGCGTTCCAAAGAGCCATATAGGCGGCTTATTCTTTTTCCAAAAGCGCATTGACCTTTTCCTCCCATGCCGATTTATCCATGGCCCCAACCACTGTGTCCAGAATGTTTCCGTTTTCGTCTATGAAAAAGGTGGTGGGAACCGCCGTCACCTCCGTGAGGAGCGCGTAGTAGAGGGACTCGCTCAGGAGCAGATGCGTGTAGTCCGCACCGGTCTGCGCAATCAGGTCCGCCGCCAAATCCATGGTCTTCTGACTGGATCCTTCCGGCACGTCGCTGATGACTCCCACAATCTGAAATTCGTCGGATTCATACTCGCCCGCCAGCTCGCCCAGTCCCGGCATCTCTCTCAGGCAGGGATTGCAGTAGGTTGCCCACACGTTGACCATTGTGAGCTTTGTCTCTGAAAAAATATTGGCGGAAATCTTGTTTCCCTCCATGTCCTGAGCCTCAAAGGCGAGATTTTCGGGCACATTTTCCGCCTCTTCTGTTTTTCCGCAGCCGCCCAATATAAGTAACAGTATCGTCAGCAGCGCTATACAAAGCAGATGTATCTTTTTCATATTTACCCCCATAACTTAAATATCTAAAGTAACTATAGATAGAAAGTGAAAGAATGTCAAGTGTATCACGCCTTAGAAAAAATGGCAAAACAGGCTTGTATTTTATCGAGAGCTGTGCTATGATAACAAAAATCCTAAGACAAGAGAGACAGAACCAAGGGAGAATTAAGATTATGCTGTATCAGTTCCAGAAACTTATAGAGAACAGGGACGACGATAGGCAGCGCTTGTAGCCGTGGAGACATGGGTGCAAGCGCTCAGCGTGTTGTGCCTGTGCGGAGAAGAGCCGATCAGAATGTCTTGACCCAGAGATCAGTACCGCATTGGTAAGAAATTACGAATGAGGCACTGGTCTTTTTTCATGCCATAAAAAGATATGGGACAATGGAAAGGAGGTGATCCTATGGGACATTGCGACGATGTCCGTATGGATGCGTGGAAAAGCGCGTTTGCAGAAGATAGAACAATAATAACAGAAAGGAAAACTATAGCATGAATATGAGTGAATTATTGCAGATACAACAAAATGGGGAGGAGAGGCAGTTATCTCCCAAGCCGGTGACAGGCTTTTCCCTGGAGGAAATCGGGCGGCGGGCAGGAGAAGAAATCCTGCTCCATGGCAGCGTCTATAAGCTGCGGCGTATGAGTGGATTTGCCTTTGTGCTGCTGCGCACCGGCAGACATGTGATCCAGTGTGTGTACAGCCCGGAGTTTTCACGTTTTGAAATGGAGGAGCTGGTGGAGGAGAGCTGTGTGCGGGTCCGCGCACTGGTGGCTCCCGAGGAACGCTCCCGGATGGGCTGGGAACTGCGGCTGCTGGAGCTTGAGGTGTTGTCCGTTCCGGCGGAGCTTATGCCCATTGTTATCAACCAGAAAAAGGTAAATACCTCTATTGAAATTTTGCTGGACTATCGAATGCTGACTCTGCGCAATGAAAAGCAACGGGCCATATTTAAGATCCAAGAGGGAATCTGCCGGGGCTTTCGCGGTTTTTTGCAGAGACAGAATTTTACGGAGATCCATTCCCCCAAGCTGGTGGAGGCCGGAGCAGAGGGCGGCGCCAATATTTTCTCGCTGGATTATTTTGGAAAACAGGCGTATCTTGCCCAAAGTCCGCAGTTTTACAAGCAGATGATGGTGGGCGTGTTCGAGCGCGTCTATGAGATCGGGCCGGTGTTTCGAGCGGAAAAACATGATACTTCCCGGCACTTGAACGAATATACGGGAGTTGACTTTGAGATGGGGTATATCAGGAGCTTTGAGGAAATCATGGAGATGGAGGAGGCAATGCTGCAGGCGACGCTTGGCAGTCTCCAGGAGTTCTGTGGACAGGAACTGGAAATGCTGCAGGTCTCCATGCCGCGGTTTTCCAGGGAGGGTACAAAGGCTCCCCAGCCCTGGGGTGTGGAGGTACCGACTGGGCGGGAGGATATGCCTATGGGACGTATCCCCCGGATTCGTTTTTCTCAGGCGAAAGCCCTGGTGTCGGAGTATTATAAGAGACCCATGGCGGAGAAGGAGGATTTTGAACCGGAGGAGGAAGACCTGTTATGTCAGTATATCCGGGGGCACTATGACAGCGCCTTTGTGTTTGTGACCCATTATCCCACAGGGAAACGCCCTTTTTACGCCATGGATAACCCGGAAAATCCGGCGGAGACTCTGAGCTTTGACCTGCTTTTTCGAGGGGTGGAGATCACCACCGGGGGGCAGCGGATTCACAGCTATCAGCAGCAACTGGAGAAACTTAGGCAGCGGGGTATGGACCCGGAAGAATTTGAAAGCTATCTGCTGATGCACCGCCACGGCATGCCGCCCCACGGGGGCCTGGGTCTGGGCCTGGAGCGTTTCACCGCCCGTCTGCTGGGCTATGAGAACGTGCGGCAGGCCTGTCTGTTTCCCAGAGATATCCACAGGTTGACGCCCTAGGAGTGACAAATTAATGTGTCCCGACAGGGTATCCAATTGGAGGGAACTATGATACAATCTATATACAAAATAGATTCACAATGATGCAGGGACATACGGACCGGGTCTTTCCAAAGGCCCGGTCGGGTCTTCAGAGAGGAGAGCGCGATGATTAAGATACTGATTGCTGAAGATGAAGAACCCATAGCGAACCTGATTCGCATGAACCTGACCCGTGCGGGATACAACTGCACCTGGGCAGCGGACGGTATGGAGGCGGCGGACCTTATGCAGCAGCGGCCCTTTGATCTGGCGCTGCTGGATATCATGCTCCCGGGCTGCAACGGCTACGAGCTGCTTCAATATGCCCAGTCCATGGGACTGCCCGTGATTTTTCTCACCGCCCTGGGGACTACGGAGAACAAAGTAAAAGGGCTGAAAATGGGAGCGGACGACTATCTGGCAAAACCTTTTGCCATACCCGAATTGCTGGCCCGGGTGGAGACTGTGCTGCGTCGTTATCACAAAGCGGAGGGGATTCTGAAGGTTTTTGACATCACCATCGACACCGCCTCCCGACTGGTGCTGCAGGAGGGACGGCAGATAGCGCTGACAATGAAGGAGTTTGATCTGCTCCTGCTGCTGGCCCGCAATCGAAATATTGCCCTGTATCGGGAAACCATCTACGAGTCCGTGTGGGGCGGCGAGTACGAGGGACAGAGCCGGACCATTGACCTGCATGTTCAGCGTCTCAAGAAAAAACTGGGCTGGAATGAGGAGATTTCTGCTGTCTACAAGGTGGGCTATCGTCTGGAGGGCGAATAGACCGGAGGCGAAACTGATGGGGAAGAGCGCATGAAATTTACGGGGAAACTTTTTTTGTGGATCATGGTACTGGTCACGTCGGCATTTATTGCTTTTGGCATGTGGATGCTGGACTCCAGTTTCAGCCGGATGCTGGAGCAGGAACGGCAGCAGGCCAGTCAGGAGATTCGGATGTTTCAGTACTTTCTGGAGGTGGGGTATCGGTCCGGCGAGGAATATGGGGAGGTTTATGCCCTGCAGAGAGCTTTAGAAAGTATGACGATCAATGTGGACCGGACCGGGAGCAACTGCATTGTATTGGACGGAGAGGGAACCTGCTACAGCGGGCAGCAGGAGCTGACCCGGCTGTCCGGCATCGTGGATGTGGACGAGATGATTGTCCGTCGCAACGAGGCCGGAGAGAACAACTATATCTGGCAGATCTGTATGGATTCCAAGGGCTATGAACTTGTCAGCATGAGCGACAGCCGACTGGGAAACAAGACCTATTATCTGTTGGTCAGCCGCAACATACAGGGAATTTATGACACCCGGACGGACACGATACAGCAGTATAGAGTGATGCTGCTGGTGCTGCTGACGGTGGCGGCAGTCTGCGCCTGGGTGCTGGCGCGCTACCTGACCCGTCCGATCCGCAAGCTGGGTTGGGTGACCAAGCGGATTGCAGCCGGGGACCTGACCCGGCGCTCGGACTATCATCAGCCGGATGAAGTTGGGGAGCTGGCGGAGAGTTTTAATCTCATGGCCGACCGGCTGGTGGAGCAGATGAGGGAAAAGGAACTGGAGGCCAAACGTCAGGAAGATTTCACGGCGGCCTTTGCCCATGAGCTGAAGACGCCGCTGACTTCCATCATCGGTTACGCCCAGATGCTGGATACCATGGAGCTGGAGCCGGAGGAACACCGTACTGCCAGTCATTATATCTACACACAGGGAAAGCGGCTGGAGCAGCTTTCCCACAAGCTGCTGGAGCTGGTGAGTATGGAGAAACAGGACTTTGCGGGCAAGCCAATCAAGGCCATGACGTTGGGGGA
The DNA here is from genome assembly GCA_964383805.1 of uncultured Acetatifactor sp. GTDB lineage: Bacteria > Bacillota > Clostridia > Lachnospirales > Lachnospiraceae > Acetatifactor. The sequence goes on along the minus strand of CAYLIM010000003.1, from coordinate 29,756 downwards.
AAATCTGTGGAGCACCATGCGCCCCATCTGGGATATGCGCCAGATTCAGGGCAGTATACGCATGGAACAGGCCACGCTGTGGGGGGACAGCGATCTGCTGTTGTCTCTGCTGTACAATCTGCTGGACAACGCCACCAAGGCGGTGGGGGAGAAGGGGCAGATCAGCCTGGAGGGGCGCCATGTCCGCGACAAACGCTCCAAGACCTATCAGGCGGATTTTGACGACTCGGAGTGGGGCGTCAGTGAGCCGGAGGGTGAACTTGAGAATGTGAGGAAACCCAAAGGGGGAAAATGGTACGGTATCCGCATCCGGGACAACGGACGGGGAATACCGCAGGAGGAGATTGACCGAATCACGGAGCCCTTTTATATGGTGGACAAATCCCGCTCCCGCAAGGAGGGCGGAGCAGGTTTGGGCATGTCCCTGTGCCAGCGAATTCTGCAGCTCCACGGGGGCAGCTGGAAGGTGAAAAGCACCCTGGGGGAGGGCACGGAGATCCTGATTCGCCTGCCCCTGACAGTTCCCAAATAATAGTAAAAACAGCATGTTTCCGGAGAACACACTGATGGATATCTGGACGTCTGAAACGGCCAGATATTCATCACGGGCCCTGTGTGTTTGTAGGGAACATGCGGAACTTAAATAGTAGTAAAACAGCATGTTTCCGGAGAACACACTGATGGATATCTGGACGTCTGAAACGGCCAGATATTCATCATGGGCCCTGTGTGTTTGTAGGGAACATGCGGGACTTATAATAGGAGGCCGGAATATGAGGCGATATCTGGGAATAGGTCTGACCATACTTCTGATAATGACAGCGCTGCTTTTACCGGGCTGGTGGTTTGCGCTGCGGGATGCCGCCTCGCAAAGCCGCATGCAGGGAGAGGCGCTGGCTCCCTTGATGGTGGCGCAGTTGGACCGCAGTTATGAGAACGATATCTACGAGCGAATGAGCGCCTATTTTGCGGCGAACGCTCAGGGGAATGTGATATGCAGTTCCAAGGAGGTCGATGCCGGCAACGAGGCTCTGTGGGAGAATATGGCGCAGACGGAGCAAAGCATTCTGGTGCGGGCGCTGCTGGAAAGCGGGTATGTATCCCTCTATAGAGAAAAATGGGGAGATGATATGGCCGTGAAAAGCTGCACCCAGTATGTTCTGATACGGGAGTCTGACGGACAGATTTTGCTGGTGGCCAATGACATTCACCTGGAGAGAGGAGACGGCGGTCAAGTGGAGCTGTTGATAGACGGTTTGGATGGGACGGTCTATTATGCGGAGAGCGAAGAGAAGGAGACGATTCCCCTGCAGGACTGGATGGATGGGAACGCTTGGGAGTGGTGGTGGATATTGTGCGAGAATTATCATGCGGAGTCTCTCGACTTGATCAGTGAATCCGAGCAAGTTCCGAACTACGAATACTGGGGTGGGTATGTGGACACAAACAAGGGTTCAAAATCCCAGAGCGTCAATGCCGCCGAAATATTCTTTTATAATTCTGATCAGAAATCGCCTGTCCTCTCAGAATATTTCCAGGATGTTAGGTGGATAAGGTTTATGGAAATCAGCTCTTCCCCTTCCGATGTCTGGATTGCGAGCTGGGAACAGAAGGATGTCTATTGCTGCCAGCTGAGTTTCGGACATATCTCTGACAGCTGGAGCATGGAGACAGAGCGGACGGAGGAGGATTTCTGTCGTATCCGATTGGGCTTCCCCGGGGTGGTAAACTCTATTCCGGAGATGGCTCAGCGGACAGATTTGGCGCAATACAATCAGATATATAACAGCGCGGAGCAGGAGACACATACAGAGGACTGAACCAGCAGCAAAATTGACACACCCATACAAATTTGCTATTATGGGGGTAGTTACCGAAAAATAGAACTTCCCGGCATCCCGCCAGAGGGTAGGATGCCGGGAAAATTTTTTGATGATTCCGTGAACTCTAAAAATGGAGATTGATCAGGTGAACAGCGGGATAAAATAAAAAAATGATTGACAACCCATATAAATCTTGATAACATACAAATGTCAGATGTAATTTTATATATTTATATACAATAAAAGGAGGAGATAAGGAAATGTGGAAGATAATGAAAAGAGTAGTCGTGGCAGTAGGTTTGTGCTTGTTCATTGGTTTACAGAGTCTGGGTTCTGTACAGGCAGCGGTGAATTATGAGGCATGTCCTTTCTGCGGCACCCGAGTGGAACGGGATACCGTGACAAATCTTGTGGGTTCATCTTATGTACCAGAGTGTAGTGAACATAGCAACTGCCGTGTTTATACCGATTTGTATGAGCAGTATGATGTTATTCGGTGTCAGACAGCGGGATGTCCGATGAATCATGAGTCAGACCATAAGCTCTACGAAATAACGATGCATATAACGCAATAACGATACATATAAAGTAAAGATGGATTTATGGAGAAAAAAATGAAACATCATGGGAAATGCAAGTTGTCCTTTATCATTTCGTTGACTATGCTTTTAACATTGATCTCTTGCGGACTCCGGGAAAATCCGGAGTCCGTTTCGGTTGCCGAGGACGAAGGGGTGCTTGTGCCTGTTGCGGAGTTTCACGATATGAGGCTGCCAGGTGCATTGGACCATATTTGGAGATATACCTTTAGCGAGGACTGGCTGTACTGTACCGCCCGCAAGACCGACGGTCCGGAGACGATACAGGAAATGATACGCCGCAATGTCTGGGTCGTGTATAGAAACGGAATATATGACACTTTTGATCCCGAGGTCTATTTCGAGCGGGAAGGAGGATTGCCTATGATTCTCCTTGCGGATCGGGAAAGCAACTTTTTTATGTTCTGCCAGGACGACAATGGGAAATTTTCTCTGGAAAAATATGATGCGGACGGAGCAATGCAGTGGCATACAGGATACACTGCATCTGAGCTGCAGGGCCTTGGCGATAGTATCGGTGAGGGAATCGTCACGGCGGACGGCAGAGTCTTCCTGCATACCTATGGTAAGGGAGGCAAAATTGTCGCATTTGGGACGGACGGAGAATTACAGAAAATCTATACACCGGATGTGGAGACTTTGGAGGGAATTGCAGAGGGCAGGGATGGGCAGGTCTATGGCTACTGCGTGACGGGCGATATTCCTGTCTTTGTAGAGCTGGGGGATACGTGCGACCAGTTTGAATGTCCCATCGTACCGCTGCAGGTATTTGGAGGACGGGAAGACGGAATCTACCTGTGTACCGGGGAGGAGATGTGGAAATACGAGCCGACGTCCGGGGAAACAGAGCGGATGTGGGCATGGGATGACGAGTATGTACAGATAGACGGCGCCCATATAAACCATATTTTTCGGGGAAAAGAGGATATCCGACTGCTGTGTATGGAGCACTATACACATATGTGGGGGACGGGGGAGGTTTTGACCTTTGTATCCGTCGCCCACAAAGAACGGCGCGACTATCCGGTCCGGCAAGAGGTGACGATCAGCAGGGCACTTTTGGGGGATCGGGGAAGTCATATGGAGGTTATGATACGGCAGTATAACAGGCAGAACAGAGAATACCGGGTAGTGATACTCCCCCCGGAAGAAGGCAGCTCTATAAATGCTTTTATAGGGGCGTTGCAATTGCAGCTCCTTCGGGGGGAAGGTCCCGATTTGATCAATGTACAGGGGATGAATGTAGATAGTCTGGCCGATAAGGGCGTTTTCGAGGAGCTGGGCGAATACTATGAGGCAAGTGATCGGGTAAAGGAGGGAGATATTTTTGAGGCTGTCAGAGAGGCCGGTAAGGTTGGCGGGAAAGAGGTTATGGTAATCCCCTCATTTATCATGGAGACGATGGTGACCAGAGAGGAGATAGATGCGGAAGACTGGACTCCCCTGCGATTCCTGGAGCTGACGCAATATGGAGCGCTCTATAATATGCCGATGTCTCAAATGGAGGCGTTTGAATACTGCCTGGGAGCCAGGCCGGGAGAGTATTTTATAGATTATGAAAAAAAGGAATGTTACTTTGACAGTGAAGATTTTAAAAATATTCTTAGGGAATGCAATAAGTGGGAACAACAGGAGGGGACAGGTGAAAAGAAATTTTTCCTTATACCGCTTTTGAGTTCGGATAGCTTTATGGAACCTAAGGAAAGGTATAACGGATTCTATCTGGGAAGGCCGGGCTGGAACGGGGCGGAAAACATATTACTTCCTTCAGATGTGTTTGTGATAAACAGCGCGTCAAAAAACAAACAGGGTGCATGGGATTTTTTAGAGTTCCTATTGTCCGAAGAGATGCAGGACTGTATCGACTGGCAGTTCCCGGTGAGGATAGACAGCTTTGAAAAATATCTGTCCATGACTGCCAGTTGGACCGGGGGGGTTAAAAAAGAATTTTCCTATTATATTTCCTCAACTCCTCAAATGGCGCCGGAAGATGTTGCCACATTATGTGGACTGATAGACAATGCTGTATTCAGAGACTCCACAGTCATGGCATACGGGAGTCCCGTCCGGACGATTTGGCGGGAAGAAGCGAAGATGTATTTTGCCGGGGACGCCACGTTGGACGAGACGATCGACAAGATTCAGAACAGGGTACAGATGTACTTGAATGAACAGTAAGGATGCATGTGGGAGGAGCAAAAATATTGTAGTCAACAGCCGGGCAGGGTGCTATAATTGTCTTGAGCAAGTTTCCTGAAATATCGATAATGAAAGCGAGATTGAGATGATAGACACCCACGCGCACTATGACGACAAAGCATTTGACGAGGACAGGGAGGAGCTGCTGGCCGACCTGGCGGCCCACGGCGTCCGCCGGGTCGTCAACAGCGGTTCCAGCCTGGAATCCTGTCGGCGCACTATAGAGCTGATGGAAAAATATCCCTTTGTCTACGGTTCTCTGGGAATCCATCCCTGCGACACCACGGAGCTGACCGAGGAGGACATGGACTGGCTGGCCCGGCAGAGCCGCCTGGAGAAATGCGTTGCCATCGGTGAGATCGGATTGGATTACTATTGGGACGAGCCGGACCGGGAGTGGCAGAAGAAATGGTTTGCGCGTCAGCTGCGGCTTGCCCAGGAGGTGGGACTGCCGGTGGTGATTCACTCCAGAGAGGCGGCCCAGGACACGGTGGAGCTGATGCGTGAGGAGCATGCGGAGAAGAGCGGTGGGGTAATTCACTGCTATTCCTACAGCCGGGAGCTGGTTCGCAGCTTTCTGGACATGGGTTTTTATATTGGCGTGGGCGGAGTGGTCACATTCAAAAACGGCAGAAAACTCAAGGAGACTGTGGAATATCTTCCCATGGACCGGATTCTTCTGGAGACGGACTGCCCCTATTTGAGCCCCGTGCCCAACCGGGGTAAACGCAACGATTCCCGCAATCTTACCTATGTGGTATCCCAGATAGCCCAGATCAAGGGAACTACGGAGGAAGAGGTGGAGCGAATTACCACAGAGAATGCCCTGCGGCTATATACTAAGCTGCAGGTATGAGGACAGGAGAGCCTATGGAAATTTCCACAGGCTCTTTTTTGTGGAAAAAAGTATTGACAAATATATCGCACTGCGATACTATTGGTTATATCGAAGTACGATGTATCGAAGTGGAATATACATAGACAGATACAGGGGTGCAAAAGGAGGGAAGATTTGGAAGAGCATATCAAAAAGGTGTATGTCCCGATGACAGAGACGGGTTTCTACATCCTGTACTGCCTGCAAGAACCCATGCATGGCTACAATATTGTACAGCAGGTACTGAAACTGACAGACGGAGAGATACGGATCAGTCCCGGCACTATGTACGGGAGCCTGTCCAAGATGGAGAGGGATGGTGTGATCCGTTTCGTACAGGAAGAAGAGAAACGTAAGATATATCAGATTACAGATCTGGGCAGACAAGTGCTGGAGTTGGAGATGCGGCGCATCCGACGGCTGTACCGGACAGTAGAGGGCTGCACGGCGCAGGAGGAGACGGCGCTGGGGAGCATGGAGCTTGGATGTGCGGCCCCCCAGTTTTGACAGCTTAGGGAGATGTGGGATATGCAGGAAAGGAGCGAGTATGGGTAACACATTGACAAAGATAAGGCTGTTTACCATAGCGGATTTTAAGAAGGAGGAGCAGTGGCTCAGGGAGATGCATCGGGCAGGCTGGAAACTTGTAAGCATGACCGCGCCATGTCTGTTTTATTTCGAGAGATGCAGGCAGGAGGATGTGATCTACCAGTTGGATTTTCGCAACCGGCGGGAAGGCGATGGAGTGGAGTACCGGCAGATGTTTCGGGACTGTGGCTGGGAGTATGTGGACAGCTGCATGAGTTTTCACTATTTTCGCAAGCCTGTGACGCAGATGGATAGGGAGGAAGAAATTTTCAGCGACAATGCCTCACGGATAGACCTGCTGAGGCGGGTATGGAAATGGCGGATGATGCCCTTATTTATTGTGTTTACCGGATGCGTTCTGCCCCAGATACACAATGGTTTTTCGGGAGATGCGCCTTTAGACGTCATTTTTGTGATTTATTGCGTGTTAGCGCTTGTGTATATATGGTTGATTCTTTATGTGGGAATCAGGTTATATCGGATGAAATGCGAATTGAGACGCTGCGGCAGATAGATTGAAAAATCAATGATCTTTCAATTTTCTATTTGAGCAGTATCGCAGACACAGTATGCGATATGCATGGGGATTTAAATGCACGAAAAAACGGTGTTTTGTGCGGTATTACTGGTTTACATCACAGATAATAAGAACTATAATGGGCGTGGATTGAACGATTGATAACAGTGAAGAAAAGAGGTAAATTATGTCATTAGAGGTGAGAAATCTATCCAAAAAGTACGGTGAGAAAACGGTGGTGGACGGCCTGTCCTTTGCGCTCAAAACTCCTGGCGTCTATGCGCTTTTGGGGACAAACGGCGCAGGAAAAACTACATCCATTCGCATGATCCTGGGGATGCTGGCATGCGATGGCGGTCAGGTGCTGTGGCAGGGAAAACCCATGGACGCCATGTATATGAATGTGGGGTATCTGGCGGAGGAAAGGGGGCTGTATCCTAAGTATGAGTTGATGGATCAGCTGCTCTACTTTGCCAAGCTGAAGGGCGTGCCCAAAGAGACTGCTAAGGAGAGAATCGCTTACTGGGCGGGGCGCCTGGAAGTGGAGGAATATTTGTATCCTCCCAAAACCAAAGGAAAAAAGGCGGAAAAACCCAAAATGGCGGACCAGCTCTCCAAGGGCAACCAGCAGAAGATCCAGCTGATGGCGGCTCTGCTGTCAGAGCCGGAGCTGTTGATTCTGGACGAACCTCTGAGCGGTCTGGACCCGGTGAACACGGATCTGTTCAAGGGGATTATCAGGGAGGAGATGGAAAAAGGGAAATACCTGATTATGTCCTCCCACCAGATGGCCACCATCGAGGAATTCTGCGAGGACATCACGATCCTGAACCGGGGCAAGACGGTGCTGCAGGGGAATCTGAACGAGATCAAGCGCAGTTACGGACGGGTGAATATGTTTGTCAAATGTGACCGGCCCTTTGAGGATATTATTGAAAGGCATGCTCTGCCCATTATAAATGACACTCCTGACGGAAAACAGCTGAAGGTTACCGGAGAGACGCAGGCACTGGACTTTTTGCAGGATCTGTTAAAGGAACAGCGCCAGGTGGTGAAATTCGAGCTGAGGGAGCCTTCTCTGCATGAGATTTTCATTGAGAAAGCGGGAACTGCCCAGGAAGAGGAGTCCGACGCTGCGGATCGGCGGAAGGCGGAGAACGGAGGCAGCCATGAAGAGAAATGAGTATGCGGGCTGGAAGGAGGTGTTTCTCTTTTCGCTCAGACAGCAGTTGAAACAGAAGTCTTTCAGAGGCTTTCTGATTCTGATGTGTGTGGTGATCCTGGCAGCCGCGCCGGTGAGCGCATGGCTGCAGCAAAGGGATCAGGAACAGGTAAAAGTTACGGAGGTAAGCCGCTTTACCATTTATGACGAGACGGGGCTGGGAATTGATTACAGTCATGCCCTGGAGGGAGAGCGCTATGAGACCGTGCATGTGGCGGAGGAACCCGGAGACGGCTTTGCGTCCCATGTGCAGGTTCTGGAGGAGAGCCAGGGCAGCACGGAAATAATCGTGCATGTGACCTATGAGGAGGCGGGATATTTTAACCTGACCTTTGTGAAGGCGGCCACGGCGGATTTAAAGGACCAGGACTGCGAACAGCTTTCCCAGGATTTTGAGAGCTTTTTTCAGGACGCGCGGATACGGGTGGTGGACGTAGACCAGGAGCAGCTTGACTTTATCAACCAGCCGGTGGAAACCCGGGTGGAGTACACCACGGAGGATGGAGAGATTACTCCCCAGGAGGGCGGGGAGGGCATCTCCATGACCGAGTATTATGTGCTGCTGGCGGGGATCGTCATTGTTATGATGATCGTCAATATGGGCGGCAGCCAGATCGCTCTGTCCATCGTGACGGAGAAGAGCACCAAAGTGGTGGAATATCTGATGATCAATGTGCGGCCCATGGCGCTGATCGTGGGAAAGATTCTGGCGGCGCTGACTGCGGTGGTGATTCAGTTTGCCGCTTATGGCGTCAGCTATCTGCTCTCAAAGCAAATCAGCAGCGCACTTTTTGGGGCAGTGTCCGGCAGTGCGGAGGCGGATGAGACAGTCGGGATCATGGAGTTGTTTGCTCATGTCAATGGGGTCACTCTGGTGCTGGCGGCAGTTATGATCCTCGTGGGCGTGCTGTTTTTCAGCATCGTGGCAGGACTGGCGGGAGCCTCGGTCAGCAGGATGGAGGAGATGGCGGAGGGCCTCAAGATCTATCAGCTGCTGCTGGTAGTTGGGTCCTATATCGGTATTTTCCTGTGTATCATGCAGATGGTGGGGAATGTCAGCGATGTGGTGGTAAATATCTGCTGTATTCTGCCCCTGTCAGCTCCCTTTGTCATGCCAGCCAATTTGCTGCTGGGAAAGGTGAGCGTGGTCACGGGCCTGGTGAGTCTGACGGTGGTAGTTGTCTGTACGGCAGCGCTGTTTTCCTTTACCGCCAAGGTGTATGAGTCTTTGATTTTCTATAACGGTAATGTGTTAAAGTTAAAAGATATCCTGCAGATCGCCAGAAACCGGCGGGCGGCGGTGACTGCGACGAGAACCGGAAAGGGGGGGCGGACATCATGAATAAAGGAATGTTCAGCGGCTGGCGGGACGTGTTTTCCTTTACTCTCAAGCAGGCCACGGGAAAGAAATTTCGGAATGTCACGGTGGGGCTGGCTCTAATCATGCTGGTGGCCGGGCTGTCCATCAGTACCATTATGGCTTTCGTGCAGAAAAAGGAGGACGGCAAGCGCTCTCCGATAGGGCAGGTTCAGGTGGTGGACAACAGTGGGCTGGAGGTACTGTATCTGGAGGGCTTTGCAGCGAGGTACGGAGAGACCTTCCCGGACGTCTCCTTTGTGGAGGCGCAGCGGCCGGTGGAAGAACTGGCTGTGACATTGGGAGAGCAGGAGCCGGAGAGCGTGATTCTGGAGATCAGCCGGACCTCGGAAGGATACCTGCTGACAGTGATACTGCCCTATGGCAGTGAGATTGGCAAGGGGGATGCGGAGGATCTGTGTGAGGCGTTTGCGTCTGTCATGGAGCAGAGCAAGCTGCTTTCCTCCGGCATTCCCATGGAGAAACTGGTGCTGGCCATGAGCGGCGTGCAGACAAACCAGCTGGATGCGGGGGAGGAAGAGCGCAGTATCGGGGAGCAGCTGGTGGCCATGCTTGCCCCTATGCTCATTATATTTTTCATGTATTTTATGACTTTGATGTATGGTATGAGTGTGGGCAATACCGTCAGTGTGGAAAAGTGTTCCAAGCTGATGGAGATGATGCTGACGCTGACCAGGCCATATGGGCTGATTTTTGGCAAGGTTCTGGCTATCACTGTGACGGCCATCGGTCAGATACTGCTGTGGTTTCTCTGTCTGGTTGGCGGATTTTTCCTGGGGCATGGGATTGCCGGGGCGGTGATCTATCCCGATTACCACAATGTGCTGCTGGAGATATTTGTCCTGATTCGGGGACAGGTGGGCAGCACGGCTTTCACGCCCGGCGCCGTAGTGCTGGCAGTATTTGCGATCTGTCTCTCGTTTTTGTTCTATTGTATGCTGGCGGGGCTTATCGCTTCCTTTGCAGGAAAGGCGGAGGAACTGGGCCAGGTTATGAGCTTTTACCAGCTGGCTATGATTGCCGGATTCTTTGGTTCCTACATGCTGCCGCTGCAGGAGAAGGCCTGGCTTAACACGATTCTGCGGATTGTGCCCCTTACCAGCGCCTATATGCTGCCGGGAGATATTCTGGTGGGAAATGTGACGGTGCTTCAAGGGCTGTTGTTTGTGGCGATTCTGGTAATGTTTACCGCTGTGCTGGTGGTGTGTACCGGTCGGATCTATCGAAACCAGATATTTAACCGCGGCAGGAGTCTGAAGGAGAGGCTGCGCCGGAAAAAAAGTGCGTGACGAATATTTGAGGTATCTGTGTGGACGCGCACAGATACCTTTTTGTTTTTCTGGGGCAGACATGCGCAGTCTGCCCTGGAAGCTGAAAATGAACCAGAGCCGTTTCGGACGGCAGAAGGAGAGGGAAATGAGAACACCGATTTTGGAGACGGAGAGACTGATACTGCGGCCTATTACGCTGGCGGATGCACAGGAGGCGTTTGACAATTGGACCAGCGATCCGGATGTGGCCAGGTACGTTCGTTACGGCACCCATGACAATGTAGAGGCCACCAGAGAATGGCTGAGAAAAGTGGAAGAGCAGTTGGATTCGGACACTATTTTTGACTGGGGCTTTGTGAGAAAGAGCGATGGCAAGCTTATCGGCAGCGGCGGTATCTACTACAAGGAGCAATCGGGTATGTTTGAGCCGGGCTACAAAATCATGAAAGACTGCTGGCGTCAGGGCTATGCCACCGAGGCGGCCCGAGAGATGGTGCGCTTTGCGGTGGAGGAGCTGGGACAGACCCGGCTGGGCTGCCGCCATGTGGTAGAGAATGAGAATTCCGGAAAGGTTATGATGAAAGTGGGGTTCCGCCGGGTGGGGCGGCAGCCCTGGGTAGGTCTGGACGGTACAAAACTCGGAGAGTGCTATGTGTATCTGTATGAGAGGGAGACGGAGTAAAAAAGTGTGCAGCTCCGGCGCAATATTCGCAATATCTTGATAACAATGCCGTTTTATGCTACAATATCTGCAATGGATTTTTGGGGCGCTGACTGGGGTATACAATAATGAAAAACAAAAATTTTTGGCAGAGTGTGGCGTGCGCGTTTCGGGGAATTGCCAGCGGTTTTCGCGAGGAGCGCAATTTTAAGATTTACACAGGCATAGCGTTGGTAGTTCTGGCGTTGAATATTTTGACCTCGTCGGGCCTTTACGACTACATACTCCTGCTGGCGCTCAGCTGCGGCGTGTTCTCGGCGGAATACGTCAACACGGCGGTTGAGCGGCTATGCGACAGCTTTTGTACGGAGGAGAACAGGGATGTCAGGTTTGCCAAGGATGTGTCGGCTGCTGCGGTTTTGGTCATGGGCTTTGCTTTCTTCGGAGCAGAGGGCGCTGTTCTGGTATCCAACATTCTGAGAATGCTATGACGCTTTTGAAAATGTATGTGACAATGACTCCTGTGATTTTCGCGGGAATACTCAATATGGTGTTTGTGAAAACCCCGGTTTACTCACGACTCAAAACCCCTATAGACGGCGGCCTGACGCTCCGGGACGGCAGACGCCTGTTCGGCGACAACAAGACCTGGGCGGGATTTTTTGGCATGATTCTGGCGGGAGCGCTGACGCAGCTGCTGTGGGGGTGGGTGTGCCTGGGAATACCGGATATGTGCTATATCTATCATACCTTTGAAAACACGCCGCTGTTCAATCTGCTGGCGGGCGGGGCAATGGGGCTGGCATATATGCTGTTTGAACTGCCCAACAGCTTTGTCAAGCGGCGTCTGGACATTCCCTGCGGCAAGACCGTGGAGGGCGTCAAAGGTGTGGTTTTCTTTGTGGTGGATCAGGTGGATTCTCTGTTTGGCGTTGGGATCGTGTTTGCTGTGCTGTATCCCATGCCCCTCTGGCAGTATTTTCTGTATATCGTGTTGGGGGCGGCCACCCATATAGCAGTTAATTCATTGCTTTATAAACTGAAAATCCGCAGGAATCTGTGAAGGCGGTGCAGTGTCACAGGATAAACCTGTGGTATGCGGGAAGAGGAACAATGTTTATAGGAAAGTACAACAAATCTGTGATATTGACGTACATAGGAGTGGGCTTTGCGTTTTCGGGTATTGCCCTCTCCCTGGCGGGGCAGATTCCCGCAGCCTTGATATGCCTTATATTGGCGGGAATCTGTGACCTATTTGACGGGGTGATTGCCCGGCGCTGTAAGCGGGATGAGCTTGCCAGGGAATTTGGCGTACAGATCGATTCTCTGGCGGACGTCATGGGCTTTCTGGCCCTGCCCGCAGTCCTGGGGCTGTACCTGACAGAGGGGATAGGCCCGTTTCGATATCCCGTCCTCCTGGGGTATATACTCTGCGGAATTATCCGGCTGGCCTGGTTTAACACCTCGGCGGCGGAGGAGGTCAGGAGCCATTATGACGGACTTCCCGTGACCTACGCCGCGCTGATTATTCCGGTTCTGTGGGTGGCTTTGAAATATCTGGGCGGATCTGTGAGCGGCCCGGTCCTGTCTGTGATCTGGGCAGTGGCCTATGTCGTGACGGCGGTTCTGTTTATTCTCAATGTGAAAGTGGCAAAGCCCCGCGGGATATGGTATGTGGTGCTGGGTCTGCTGGCGGTGGGAGTGACGGTGCTGATTCTGGTGTGAGAAAATGTATGGGGACTGACATGAGAATATATGACAGGGCGGCAAAGGCTTATCGGGAGGAGAGGCAGTACGGCGGAAAAAGTCTGGAATTCCTTTATCACACGGTCATGGGAAGGATTCTGCTGAAGGTTTTCTTCTGCCGCAGGATTTACTCGAAACTAGTCGGCATATGGATGAGAAGTTCTTTCTCTGTCAGGAAAATAGACCCTTTTATCCGGGAGTATAGCGTTGATCTCTCCGCCTGTGAGAGAACAGACTTCAAGAGTTTCGACGACTTTTTTACCCGGAAATGCCGCTGGAGCTGCAGCGCCGGGGCGCAGGAGCTGATTGCCCCCTGTCGTGGCAGGCTGGCGGCGTACAGGATTGATGAGGGGCTTGTCCTCAGGATAAAGGGCAGCATATACACGCTGCCGGAGCTGGTTGACAACCGATTGGAACTGTCACAGTACGAGGGCGGGATGTGCCTGGTATACCGGCTGGCTTTGGAGGACTGTCACAGGTATTATTTCTGCGATGACGGGCGCGTGCTGCGCACGGGGGAAATAGCAGGAGTTCTGCACACGGTGCGTCCCATATCGGAGAGGTATAGGGTATTTTCCAGGAACCACAGGGTATACACGCTGATGCGGACAGAGCATTTCGGGGATGTGGTACAGATCGAAGTAGGCGCTCTGCAGGTCGGAAAAATTAACAATCATGAGTTGGCCGAGTTCGCCAGAATGGATGAAAAGGGGTATTTCAGCTATGGCGGTTCCACTATTATTCAGCTGTTTATGCCGGGCATGATCTCGGTGGATGAGGATATACGCGAGCACTCGGACCGGGGCGTGGAGGTGCTGGTGAGCGCCGGAGAAAAGATTGCAAAGGGGCAGAGGAGTTAGTATGTTAAAGAGGCTGAACATTTATTTTAAAGAGATGTATCCGATTATTCCCAGATTGCTGTTGGGTCTCATTGTTTTTGGTGAAATCTATTTTATTGTTCTGCTCAATAACGGCGTGACACAATTCCAGATAGGCGTCCAGGAGGCTATCGGCGGTTTTACGGTGTTCAGTTTTTTGCTGTGGCTGCGGATTGCGGACGATTTTAAGGACTATGAGCTGGACTGCAGGCTCTTTTCCCATAGACCGCTGCCCTCGGGCCGGGTCAAAAAAAAGGATCTGGCGATCTTCGTCACCATTCTGATCGCAGTGACGGTGGGGCTGAATGTTGTATTTATGAACAATTTCTGGTTCTTTTTGTTCCTGTATGTCTATGGGACACTGATGTCACTGTGGTTTTTTCACAAGAAAAAGATACAGAAGAGTCTGCCGCTGGCGCTGGTCACGCACAATCCGGTGCAGATGATTATGAATGTGTATATCATTTCCTTTACCTGTATCAAGTACGGGCTGAGCGCATTTACCCTGACCAATTTTCTGGCGGCGTGGACGCTGTATTTTCCCGCGCTGATATGGGAGGTTTCCAGAAAAATCCGGGCGCCTAAGGATGAGACGGAGTATGTCACTTACTCCAAACTCTTCGGCTACAAAAAGTCTACCATGTTTGTGCTGATACTCACCTGGGTGGATATTCTCACCAATGTGCTGCTGGTGTGGAATCTGAACAAGATCTCCGTGGTGGCGCTGCTATTGAACACCGGGTGGATGACCTGGAAGTTCGTGCAGTTCATGGAGGAGCCCACCCGGTTTAAAATTGTGGAAAAGGTGGAGCGGTACACCTATATTCAGGAATCTATGATGCTGATCACCATAGCCGCTTACATTATGTTTGGAAAGGTCTAGCGCAATGATTGTCACAGAGGAAAACTACAGGAATTTCAATGTGGGAGCAAAAGCGGAGAATCTGTTTGTGATGCAGAAAAACGGCGTAAATATCCCGCCGTTTTTCTGCTTTTTCGGAGAGGATACCCGGGAGGCGGCGGAGTATGCGGCGGATTTTTTTGGCCCGTCCGAGAGGGTGGCTCTGCGCTCCAGCGCCTCTGCGGAGGACGGCAGAGACACCTCCTTTGCAGGGCAGTTCCGCACCTGCCTACACCTGTCCCCAGAGGAGCTTTCTGAGGCGGCATGGCAGGTTTGCACCGTGCCTGAGAGCGCCGGATTTTTGGAATACTGCAGGGTATACCGCATAGATCCGGGTGAGATCCGGGTCTGCGCCATCGCCCAGAAAATGGTGGACGCGGAGCTTTCCGGCGTACTGTTCACGGCCAACCCCCAGGGGATATTGAATGAGTCGGTGGTGGTGGTGGGCAGGGGAACGGGAGAGAATGTGGTGGAGGACAGAACCGACACCACGGCCTATTACTGCAGCCGCCCGGAGGGGCTATATTACAGCGAGCAAAGCGGAGATTCGCCGCAGCTCTCCGAGAAACTGCTCATGGAGCTGCTGGACCAGGGGGAGAAAATCAAGGAGATTTTTCGGCGGGGAGAGGATACCGGCACAGAATGGGATATTGAGTTTGCCGTCAAGGACAACGAAATCTATATTCTCCAGGCCCGCCCCATCACCACGCTAGGCCCTGCGGCCCGCCCCATTATATTGGACAACAGCAACATTGTGGAGAGCTACCCCGGAATCACGCTCCCACTCACGCAGAGCTTTATCCGGGAGGCCTATTATCATGTCTTTCGCCGGGTGGTGCTGCGGCTCACTCATGAGCCGGGTACGGCGGCGGAGCTGGAGGATATTCTGCACAATATGGTGGACACGGCCAACGGACGGGTGTATTATCGAATCAGTAACTGGTATGATGTGATACTGCTGCTGCCCTTTTCCCGCAGAATTATTCCCATATGGCAGGAGATGCTGGGCGTGAAAAACAAGGCCGTGACCTCCCATGCGGACAGAAAAATCGGCTTTGTTACCCACGCCAAGGTGGCCCTTTCCTTTGTAAGGCTGCTGCTGGCCTGTCCCAGGCTTATGGAGAGGCTGGACGGGGAATTTAAAGATATGATAGTGGCCTTTGAGTCGGTAGATATAAGCCGGGCAGACAATGCGGAGATTCTGGCGCACTACAGAAATATGTTGGAAAATGTAACGGAAAAATGGGATCTGACACTGGTCAATGACATGTATGCGTTTCTGTATACGGGTCTGCTGAAATCCCGGCTGAGGGCAGGGAAAGTCCCGGATGCGGAGGAATTGGCAAACCGCTGTATCTCGGGTCTTGACGGCATTGAGAGTATGAAACCTGTGAGCGCTCTGGCGGATCTGGCGGATACGGCGGCGGGGCAGGGAGCGCTGCCGCAGCTGCGGGAGATCCACAGCTGCGGGGACTATGCCGGATATATCTCCGGCGGCGGAATTTTGGCCGAGAAAATGGAGGACTATATTCAGCGCTACGGTGACAGAAACGCCGAAGAATTGAAACTGGAGAGCCGTACTTTCCGCACCAATCCCGAGCTGCTGGCCCAGAAAATAGTGCAGTACGCAGAACAGGGGATCAGCATGTCAGCGGCTGAGAATGCCGAGACTCCCCGGCTCAAAGGACTGTGCCGCATATTTGCGAAAAAGGCGGCTTTGGGCATCAAAAACCGTGAGAAATCCCGTTTGAACCGCAGCCGCCTGTATGGAATGATGCGGGCCATGATGTTGAAGGTGGGCGAAAATCTGGCTGGGGCGGGACGCCTTGACCGGCAGACGGATATATTTTATCTCACCTATGAGGAGGTGGAGCAGGCGGTGACAGACGGCGGAGATCTGCGGGAGCTTGTGGAGCAGCGCAGAGAATTGTACCGCCGGTTTGAGAAATTGCCCGCATACACAAGGCTGATTTTTGCGGACAGGGTGTTCGATAAATCCCCGAGAAATGTAGGGGGGATGCAGGCGGCAGTCTCGGCGGACCGTCTGGAGGGAATTCCCTGCTCCGGCGGCAGAGCCAGGGGCGAGGTGATGCTGGTGGAGAACCCCAGTCTGCAGACCGACACCGTGGGAAAGATTCTTGTGGCTAAAATGACCGATCCGGGCTGGGTATTTTTGCTGGCGGGGGCGGCAGGGATCGTGGCGGAGAAGGGTTCTCTGCTCTCCCATACGGCGATTATCTCACGGGAGCTTGGAAAGCCCGCCGTGGTGGGCGTGGAGGGAGTTACCAGGCTGCTTCAAAACGGCGACCTGGTGGAGATCGACGGCGGCACGGGGCAGATTACTGTGGTATCCCGGGCGCGGGACCGGCGGTGCGGCACCGGCGGATAAATGTATCTGTGAGCAGGATGAAAAACATATATTAGTGTAGGGACAGAGGGAGGACATATAAAATGAGTCTTAACGCAGTTATTTTCGGGCCACGCAGCAAGGAGCATATCAAAGATTTCCTGGCTCTGCCGGGGCGGCTCTATGGCAGTGAGGAGCTTATGCAGAATGAGAATGAGGAGAGGGCGATCCTGAAGGGCGCCCATGTTCTGAGCCACTATTTTACGGCGACTCCCATACTGGTGTATGCGGACGGAAAAGCTGTGAGCAGGGGAATTGTCACGGTGTACCCGGAGGATGAGGTGGCCTATCTGGGGTATTTTGAGAGTGAGAACAACAGCGCCGCCGCGGGACTTCTGTTCCACACGGCCTTTGAAATGGTCAGGAATATGGGACTTAAGGGGATAGTCGGCCCGGTGGATTGCTCTTTCTGGATTAAGTACAGGTTAAAGACCAATCAGTTCCGCAGCCCCTACACGGGGGAGCCTTACAACAAGGATTATTACCTGAATCTTTGGGAGGAGAACGGCTTTCAGGTGTGGGAGCAGTATGGCTCCAATCATTATATGGAGGTGGAGAATGATGAGGGCTGCGAGAAATATATGGAGCGGCTGGCCCAGAAACTGGATCAGGGATATGAGATCAAAAGTCCCCGTCCCAGGGAGTTTCGCAGGACCATGCGGGAGGTCTATGGTCTGTTGATAGAACTGTACAGTGCCTTCCCAGCCTACAAGAGGATCACGGAGGCGGAATTTTGCAAACAGTTTAAGTATCTGAAATCCATTCTCAACTATAGTATGGTGAAGATGGCATACTATCAGGGAGAGGCGGTAGGTTTCTTTGTCTCCGTCCCGGACTTTGGCAATGCGGTCTACGGCAAAATCCATCTCTGGGAGCTGCCCGCGATTCTTGCCAAAAAGAAGAAACCTGACAGTTATGTCATGCTGTATATGGGTGTGGACCCCAAGCACAAGGGACTGGGAAGCGCCTTTGCGGAGGCGATACGCAGCGAGCTGAAAATTCAGAAGGTTCCGTCCGTGGGCGCTTTGATACGCAGCGGTAACTACAGTCAGAGCTATGTGGGACAGCTGATTGATTTTGCCTATGAGTATGTGCTTTTGGAGAGGCGGATAGATTGAGTTTCCTTTACATTTTGTAAAATAGGTAATATAATGCGATATATAAGGGTGAAGTTTTTGGGAACTTAAAAATACACACAAGGAAAAGGAGAATGTACAAATGACTTATTTATCGGAATTTATCGGAAGTTTTATATTTTTGGCGGGCGGCTATGCCTACATGTGCAATGTGTCGCTTAAGAAGACCCTGATATCCACTCTGAATTATATTGAACTGGTATTTGCGTGGAGTCTTGCGGTAGGTTTTGGCCTTGCAGTGGCGGCTATTATGGGCGGACCGGCTTATCTGAATCCCGGTGTGGTTCTGGGAAATGTGATTTATAACGGTTTGAGCATAGGTGAGGCAGGACTTTATTTATTGATGGAATTCCTGGCGGCAGGCGCTGCGGTTCTTATTTGTATGATTTTCTTCTGGGATTCCTTTAAGGCCTCCGAAGACATGCCCAAACGCGGAATTTTCTCGGCGTATCCTGTTGAAAAAAGACTTCCCCTGAATTTCGTGCAGGAAATTATTGCAACCTTTATTTTCCTGTTCCTTGTGTTTATGGGTATCGCCGGAGTCAGTAGCCTTAAGGCGGGAAATCAGTCTTTAGTAGTCGGACTGGTTGGATTTGCCGCGGTTGCCTTTCTCGCGTTGACATTTAACAGTACAGGTTTTAGCATGAATGCCATGCGTTCCGTATTCAGCAGCATATGGTTCGCGATTCTGCCGATTCCGAACAAGAGGGGCGAAAAGGTCGACTGGAGTTATCAGCTGATCGTCAATTTGGTCGGTTCATCGATTGGAGGAATTCTGGCGGTAATAGCGTCGACTTATATCAAGAGCGTAATGTAGGCTCCTGGCTGCCCAGAGAAACTGAGGGATAGTGCAATCCCCACATATTCGCCGGACACAAAAGCGATACTATTGTGTAGTACCGCTTTTGTTTATATAGTGGCAAACGGTAAAATTACTTCAAGGAATATTGCACCCAAACAGAGGATATGCTACACTGAACTCGAAACAGAAATGCAGATACCTGCAAAAAGGAGCACAAAATGAAAATATATCAGGCATTTCCCGGCGGCAGGGCCAAGGCGCTGACCATGAGTTACGACGACGGCAAGCTGGCGGACGTGAGACTGTTGGAGATTTTTAACCGATATGGGATCAAAGGGACATTTAACCTGAATTATGGTTTGATGGATATGGATATCAGGCTGAAACCGGAACAGATTCCCCAGCTGTATCAGGGCCATGAGATTGCTACCCACACTATGACCCACCCCACCATTGCCCGGTGTCCCTTGGTTCAGGTGGCCAGAGAGATCCTGGAGGACCGGGAGGGGCTGGAGCGCATCACCGGCGGACTGGTGCGGGGGCATGCCTATCCCAACGGCTCATA
This sequence comes from uncultured Acetatifactor sp., assembly GCA_964383805.1. Classification (GTDB taxonomy): domain Bacteria; phylum Bacillota; class Clostridia; order Lachnospirales; family Lachnospiraceae; genus Acetatifactor. The sequence continues at coordinate 10,186 of CAYLIM010000003.1, read as the reverse complement.
TAATGAAGAGATCAAGGACCTGTTTCAAAAGTTAGGTATTGCCTATGCCCGGGTGGTGGATGCTGCAGAGGATTTTGAATTGCCCCGGGACCCCATGGAATGGCATCCCACCTGTCACCACAGCCACCCCAGACTGTTGGAGATGGCGCAGTGGTTTGCGGATTTCCCGAAAAAACAGTATCTGAAACTCATGTATGTGTGGGGACACAGCTATGAGTTTGACGCGGACAACAGCTGGGACCGGATAGAGGAGTTCTGCCGTATCGTGGGAGGCAGGGAGGATATCTGGTATGCCACCAATATTGAAATTATAGATTACATGCAGGTGCTGCAGAATCTGAAATTTTCTGCGGACGGCACTGCCGTATATAATCCGTCTGCTCAGAGCGCATGGCTGACGGTGGACGACAGGCGCATCGTGGAGGTGCCTGGCGGTGCGTATACGAAACTGTAATTGCAATGATATGCAGGAAAGGGGTATATATGAAACACTATATCATGTCACTGGATCAGGGAACCACCAGTTCCCGTTGCATTCTGTTTGATAAAGAGGGCAATATCTGCTCTATGGCCCAGAAGGAGTTCACACAGATTTATCCTAAGCCCGGCTGGGTGGAACACAATCCCAGGGAGATATGGTCCTCTCAGCTGGCGGTAGCCACGGAGGCCATGGCCATGGTGGGAGCCGGTGCGGAGCAGATCGCAGGCATCGGTATCACCAATCAGCGGGAGACTACGATCTGCTGGGACAGAGCCACCGGGGAGCCGGTGTACAACGCCATTGTCTGGCAATGCCGTCGCACTTCGGATATGATTGAGCAGTTGAAGGCGGAGGGATATGACAGCCTTGTCAGAGAGCGGACGGGACTGGTGCCGGACGCCTATTTCAGTGCCACCAAGATCGCCTGGATACTGGAGCATGTGCCGGGGGCGCGGGAGAGAGCGCAGCGGGGAGAGATTCTTTTCGGTACGGTGGATACCTGGCTGATCTGGAATCTCACCAAGGGCCGGGTGCATGCAACGGACTATACCAACGCCTCGCGAACCATGCTTTTTGACATTCACAGGCTCTGCTGGGACGAGCAGATTCTGGAGCGGCTGGGCATACCGGCATGTATGCTGCCAGAGGTATATCCCTCAAGCCACATATTTGGGCACACCGCAAGCTCACTGCTAGGCGGTGAGATTCCCATTGCCGGTGCTGCGGGAGATCAGCAGGCGGCGCTGTTTGGTCAGGGCTGTTTTGCGCCGGGTGAGGTGAAAAATACATATGGGACGGGCTGCTTTCTGCTGATGAATACAGGGCGTGAGGCCATTGCATCCAAGGCGGGGCTGTTGACCACTATTGCGGCGGGCTGCAGCGACCGGGTGGAATATGCTCTGGAGGGCAGTGTGTTTGTGGCTGGTGCGGCGGTGCAGTGGCTGCGGGACGGCATGAGGCTGGTGCGCAGCGCCTCGGCCACTCAGGAGAGCGCAGGCAAGGTGGAGGATACCACGGGCGTCTATGTGGTTCCAGCTTTTGCCGGTATGGGAGCGCCCTACTGGAACCAGTTTGCCCGGGGAACGGTGGTGGGTATCACCAGAGGCTGCAGCCAGGAGCATTTCATTCGGGCCACATTGGAGTCTATCGCCTATCAGACGGCGGACGTGCTGGCGGCCATGGAGCAGGACCTGGGCAGATCGTTAAAGGGTCTCAAGGTGGACGGCGGCGCCAGCGCCAACGATTTTTTGATGCAGTTCCAGGCGGATATTATCGATAGCCAGGTACAGCGGCCCCGCTGCATCGAGACTACAGCCCTGGGCGCGGCCTATCTGGCAGGGCTGGCCACAGGCTACTGGAGGGATCTGGAAGAGATCAAAGAGAACTGGCAGCTGGGCAGAGAATTTGTCCCCCGGATGGACGAGCAACAGCGCGCGCAGCTGAAAAAGGGCTGGAAACGGGCAGTTCGGTGTGCTTTAGCCTGGGCGGAGGACGAGGAGGCGTAGAAGTGTCAGGACAAGCCGCAGCGGAACTATAAATCGGAACTATAAATAAAGAAAAGAGGACAAAAAAGATGATCGTACAGAAATACAAAGACATGTTATCAGGAAAATCCGTGATCCGGCAGCTGTCGGAGTTTGCCACGGCCAGGGGAGCCGAGATCGGCTATGAGAATGTGTTTGACTACAGCCTGGGCAACCCATCTGTGCCTGTGCCCCAGGCGTTCACGGATCAAATGATACGACTGCTGGAGAGCAGAGACCCCATGGAGCTGCACGGCTACAGTCCCAGCCTGGGCATCACCTCCGTCCGGGAGGCGGTGGCTGCGTCTCTGGCAAAGCGATTCGGCATTCCCTATGAGGGAAAGCATATTTTCATGACCTGCGGCGCGGCGGGAGCCATCGCCCATGCGGTGCGCTGTGTGACGGAGCCGGGGGACGAGATTCTGACATTTGCGCCGTTTTTCCCGGAGTATCACCCCTATATTGATCTGACCGGGGCGGTGCTGAAGGTGGTGCCTGCCCAGGTGGAGGACTTCCAGATCAATTTCCGGGCCTTTGAGGAGATGATCAATGAAAAGACCATGGCGGTACTGATCAACACGCCCAACAATCCCTCCGGCATTGTGTACTCGCCGGAGACCATACAGAGGCTGGCGGACACGCTGCGGCGTAAGTCTGCGGAATATGGACATGATATTTTTATCATTTCCGATGAACCGTACCGTGAGATTGTGTTTGAGGGTGTGATAAATCCCTGCGTGTCCGCATACTATAGTAACACTCTTATGTGTTACTCTTTCTCCAAATCCCTGTCCCTGCCCGGCGAACGTATCGGGTATGTGGCGGTGAATCCGGCGTGTGCGGAGGCGGAGACGCTGGTGAATATGTGTGGGCAGATTTCCAGAGGTATCGGCCATAACTGCCCGCCCTCCATCATTCAGCTGGCGGTGGCCCAGGTGCTGGATCAGACGGCGGAGTTGTCCGTCTATGAGACCAACATGAAAATAATCTATGACACGTTGGTGGAGCTGGGCTTCACCGTGGTAAAGCCAGGCGGAACTTTCTACATTTTCCCCAAGGCCCTGGAGGAGGACGCCAAGGTATTCTGCCAGAAGGCGCTGAAATACGACTTGGTGCTGGTGCCCTCCGATACCTTTGGCGTACCGGGATATTTCCGCATGGCCTACTGCATTGATACGGAAAAGGTGGAGCGGTCTATGGCGGCGCTGCGAAGGTTTGTGGAGACGGAATATGGCAGCAGGTGAGAACTGTGGAACCGCTGCGTAGACACTCTATTGAGGAAAGGAATTATTGAAGATGTTGGAAATATTGAAGGCGATTATCTATGGAATTGTGGAGGGCGTCACTGAGTGGCTGCCCATCAGCAGCACGGGACATTTGATACTGCTGGAAGAGCTTATGCCGTTTGCCGGTTTGAGCGAGAATTTTTTTGGCATGTTTGATGTGGTGATTCAGCTGGGAGCTATCCTGGCGGTGGTGGTGCTGTTCTGGAACAAGCTCTGGCCCTTTGCCTTTACAGCCGGCGCCAGGGCTAAGAATCCGGGCAGGATCTCCTGGCTGCGGATGGACATTATGACCATGTGGTTCAAAATCCTGGTATCCTGTGTGCCTGCGGCGGTCATCGGAGTATTGTTTGACGATGTGCTGGACGCCCTGTTCTACCGCTATGAAGTGGTGGCGCTGGCGCTGATCGTCTTTGGCGTCGCCTTTATCGTCATTGAGAATTGGAATAAGGGCAGGAAACCCAAGATCAATACTCTGGCGGAGATTACCTACCAGACGGCCCTGCTCATCGGCGTATTTCAGGTGATTGCGGCGGTCTTTCCCGGTACTTCCCGCTCCGGCGCTACCATTGTGGGCGCATTGCTCATTGGGGTGTCCCGGACCGTGGCGGCGGAATACACCTTTTTCCTGGCAGTGCCGGTGATGTTCGGCGCGAGCCTGCTGAAACTGGTGAAGTTCGGACTCCACTTTACGGCTCTGGAATTGGGCGCGCTGCTGGCGGGCTGTGTGATGGCTTTCATAGTGTCCCTGTTTGTACTGCGTTTCCTGTTAAGCTATATAAAAAGGCATGATTTCAAAGTGTTCGGCTGGTACCGTATCCTGTTGGGAGTCGTGGTGTTGGTAGCTTTCAGTCTTTTTCTGCACTGATGATTTTAGGATATTTTGCCCAAGATTATTGAGTTAATAAAGCTTTTGGGGGACAATATGGCAAATTTTCAACAAAAAGTTGACAGATTAAGGAAAAAGGACTAAACTGTAGCGTGACAAGGATGGCAACCAGGAAAATTACACATATAGAGCCTTGCAAAGAGCAAACAGATCGTTGATGATCAAGCAAGTGAATGAAGGGAGATAAGTATTATGGCACCTGCAAAGAAAAATGTAACTGTTAATAAGGAAGAGACCAAGCCCGCAAAGGCTACTGTCAAGAAGGCACCTGCGAGCGTAGCGGCTGCCAAGGTTGAGGCGCCGAAGACTGAGGAAACAAAGGCTGCAGAAGTGAAAGCAGAGCCCGCAAAGGCCGCAGCACCTAAGGCAGAGAAGAAACCTGCCGCCAAAAAGCCCGCAGCCAAAGCTGCCGAGAAGAAACCTGCAACCAAGAAAGCCGCGGCCAAGAAGGAGTTAAAGGCCGAGATTACAATACAGTTTGATGGCAAGTCCTACACCCAGGAGGAGCTGGTACAGATCGCCAAGGACGTGTGGAAGTACGATCTGAATCAGAAAGAGGCGGACTTAAACAGCATTGAGCTGTATGTAAAGCCCGAGGAGCATGTGGCATACTATGTGATGAACAAGGTTGCCGGCAGTTTCTATCTGTAAGTCAAGCATAGTCATTCAAGAGAACACAGTTTGGGACACAAAGGGGTCTCGGCTGTGTTCTTTTTTGTTTATGCTCCGTTTAGAATTATTTTAGAAATAATTTTCGGGAAAGCAGTTGACAATATGTGGGGTAAGTGATATTTTAGTTCTAGTGAGTGTTAGCACTCCATGAGGTCGAGTGCTAACAACGATCCAAAAGGCAGATAGAGAACATGAGACAGGAGGATGGGAATGCAGTTGGACGAGAGAAAGACAAAAATATTGCAGGCCATCATCCGAAACTATCTGGAGACAGGCGAGCCGGTGGGCAGCAGGACCATCAGTAAGTACACGGACCTGAACCTGAGTTCCGCAACCATACGCAATGAGATGGCAGACCTGGAGGAGCTTGGATATATTGTCCAGCCCCATACCTCTGCCGGGCGCATTCCCTCCGACCAGGGCTATCGTTTCTATGTGGACTGCATGATGGAGCAGAAGGAGCAGGAAGTCGTGGAGATGAAAGAGATGCTGCTGGAGAAACAGGACCGCATGGAGAACCTGCTGAAACAGGTGGCGAGGGTGCTGGCCCAGAATACGCAGTACGCCACCATGATCAGCGCACCGCAGACCCACGGCAGCAAGGTAAAGTTCATTCAGCTGTCCAGAATGGATTACAATCAGATTTTGGCGGTGATTGTGGCAGAGGGCAATGTGATCAAGAATAATGTCCTGCATGTGACTCAGGAGCTGGATGATGAGACGCTGCTGAAATTGAATATTCTGCTGAACACGCATTTGAATGGCCTGTGTATGGCGGAGATCAATCTGGGAATGATTGCAGCCATGAAACAGCAGGCGGGCATTCACAGCGATATAGTCAGCGAAGTTATCGACGCGGTGGCCGAGGCCATCAAGGCAGACGAGGATCTGGAGATATACACCAGCGGCGCTAACAATATTTTCCGATATCCGGAGCTGGCGGACCAGCAGAAGGCCAGCGAATTGATCACCACTTTTGAGGAAAAAGAACTGCTCAGCGAGCTGGTTCAGGAGACCTTGGCGGACGACACCAACACGGGGATTCAGGTATATATCGGAGAGGAAACCCCCGTCAGGGGAATGAAGGACTGTAGTGTGGTGACTGCCACCTACGAGTTGGAGGAGGGCATGAAGGGCACCATAGGAATTATCGGCCCCAAGAGAATGGACTACGACAAGGTGATCGGAACCCTGCAGACGCTGAAACAGCAGTTGGATGAATTATATAAGAAATAGAGGGCAGTACTGGTAGGGCAGATGCGGTACTCTATATAGAAAGGGATGATGGCATGGCAGATCAGGAGAAGGAGATTTTAGAGGAAGAGATTGTGGAGGAGGAGCAGCCTGTAGAAGAGCAGTCCGAGGACACAGCCGAGACGTCTCAGCCGGAGGAGAAGGCCGGGGACGACGCTCAGGAGCAGGGCGAGGATACAGAGACGCCCGAGGGCGAGGATCCCAAGAGCTGGGCGGAGAAACGGGCCGCCAAGAAGCAGGCGAAACAGGACAAAAAAGCGGACGCCGCCAAGGAGAAGATAGCGGAGCTTGAGGACAGAGTGAAACGTCAGCTGGCAGAGTTCGAGAATTTCCGCAACAGGACCGAGAAGGAAAAGCAGGCCATGTTTGAGACGGGGGCCAAGAGTGTCATAGAGAAAATACTTCCGGTGATCGACAATTTTGAGCGGGGACTGGCTACGGTCCCGGAGGATCAGCAGGGCGATGCCTTTGTGGAGGGCATGAATAAGATTTACAGGCAGATGATGACGGAGCTGGATAATATCGGGGTGAAACCCATTGAGGCGGTGGGCTGCGAGTTTGATCCAAATCTTCACAATGCGGTGATGCAGGTGGAGAACGAGGAGCTGGAATCCGGCACCGTGGCACAGGAGCTGCAGAAAGGCTATACCTACAGAGATTCTGTTGTGAGACACAGCATGGTTTCTGTGGTTTCATAGATACCATACATGGTAGAGCAGGCAATTTAAAATATCAGTTCATTATAGAACGAGGAGGACAAAGATATGAGCAAGATTATTGGTATTGACTTAGGAACAACCAACAGCTGCGTAGCTGTGATGGAAGGTGGTAAGCCCACCGTTATCGCCAACGCCGAGGGCGCGAGAACTACTCCCTCCGTGGTAGCTTTCACCAAGACTGGTGAGAGACTGATCGGTGAGCCCGCCAAGCGTCAGGCTGTGACCAATGCGGAGAAGACTATTTCTTCCATCAAGAGAGAGATGGGTACGGATCAGAAACGCACCATCGACGACAAGAAATATTCTCCCCAGCAGATTTCCGCAATGATTCTGCAGAAACTGAAGGCGGATGCGGAGAGCTATCTGGGCGAGAAGGTGACGGAGGCGGTAATCACCGTTCCCGCGTATTTCAACGACGCACAGCGTCAGGCAACCAAGGACGCAGGCAAGATTGCGGGCCTGGATGTGAAACGTATTATCAACGAGCCTACTGCCGCTGCTCTGGCCTATGGACTGGACAATGAGAAAGAGCAGAACATTATGGTGTACGATCTGGGCGGCGGTACTTTCGATGTATCCATTATTGAGATCGCCGAGGGCGTTATCACTGTGCTGGCAACCAACGGCGACACCTACCTGGGCGGTGATGATTTTGACAACAAGATCACCCAGTGGATGATCGATGAGTTCAAGAAGGCAGAGGGCGTGGATCTGTCCGGCGACAAGATGGCAATGCAGAGACTGAAGGAGGCGGCGGAGAAGGCGAAGAAGGAGCTTTCCAGCGCCATGACCACCAACATCAACCTGCCCTTCATCACAGCCACTGCGGACGGCCCCAAACACTTTGACATGAACCTGACCCGTGCGAAATTTGATGAGCTGACCCATGACCTGGTAGAGAGAACAGCTATCCCCGTGCAGAATGCCATGAAGGACGCCGGGCTGAACAATTCCGACCTGGGCCAGGTGCTGCTGGTAGGCGGTTCCACCCGTATTCCCGCCGTGCAGGATAAGGTGAGACAGCTGACCGGCAAGGAGCCGAGTAAGTCTCTGAATCCTGACGAGTGCGTGGCAATCGGTGCGTCCATTCAGGGCGGCAAGCTGGCCGGAGACGCCGGTGCAGGTGAAATCCTGCTGCTGGATGTTACCCCCCTGTCCCTGTCCATTGAGACCATGGGCGGCGTAGCTACCAGACTGATCGAGAGAAATACCACGATCCCCACCAAGAAGAGCCAGATATTCTCCACCGCGGCCGACAATCAGACCGCTGTTGATATCAATGTGGTACAGGGTGAGAGACAGTTCGCAAGGGATAACAAGTCCCTCGGACAATTCCGTCTGGACGGAATCCCGCCTGCAAGGAGAGGCGTTCCTCAGATTGAGGTTACTTTTGATATCGATGCCAACGGCATTGTAAATGTATCTGCCAAGGATCTGGGCACAGGCAAGGAGCAGCATATCACCATCACTGCCGGCTCCAACATGTCCGACGACGAGATCGAGAGAGCTGTGAAGGAAGCGGCAGAGTTCGAGGCTCAGGACAAGAAACGCAAGGAGGCCGTAGAGGCCAGAAACGACGCCGACGCATTTGTGTTCCAGACCGAGAAGGCCCTGGAGGAGGTTGGCGACAAGATCGGTGACAGTGAAAAGTCCGCAGTACAGGCCGATCTGGAGGCTGTCAAGGCTATACTGGAGAGAACCAAGGACCAGGATATGAGCGACAGCGATCTGGATGAGCTGAAGGCAGCCAAGGAGAAGCTGACTAACAGCGCTCAGTCCCTGTTCACGAAGATGTATGAGAACATGCAGCAGGCGCAGGGTGGTCAGGCCGGTCCCGACATGGGCGGTTTCAGCGGCGGCGCAGGACCCGAGGCAGGCGCATCTTCCGCTCCTGAGGATGATGTTATCGACGGAGACTTCAGAGAAGTATAAGCGGGAAGTACAGATTTTTGTCTTGCATCGAAGAATGGCTCATAATGGGCCATTCTTCGTGTGGAATAATGGGAGGTCATACTTATGGCAGAGCAGAAACGTGATTATTATGAGGTCCTGGGCATAGGGAAGAATGCGGACGACGCAGAGATCAAGAAGGCATACCGCGCCCTGGCCAAGAAATATCACCCGGACGTGAATCCGGGAAATGCGGAGGCGGAAGCGAAATTCAAGGAAGCATCCGAGGCATATGCTATTCTGAGTGATCCGGACAAGAGACGCCAGTATGACCAGTTTGGCCATGCGGCCTTTGAGGGCGGTGCGGGCGGCGCAGGCGGGTTTGATTTCAGCGGCGCCGATTTCAGCGATATATTTGGTGATATATTCGGTGACTTCTTTGGCGGCCGCAGCAGGAGCGCCAACAATGGTCCAATGAAGGGCGCCAATCTGCGTACCAGCCTTCGGATTACTTTTGAGGAGGCTGTATTCGGCTGTGAAAAAGAAATCGAGCTGACTGTAAAAGAGACCTGTAAGACCTGTAACGGCAGCGGCGCTAAGCCGGGAACCAGCCCGGAGACCTGCTCCAAATGCGGCGGCAAGGGCCAGGTCGTGTTTACCTCCCAGTCCTTTTTCGGGACCGTGCGGAATGTGCAGGCATGTCCGGACTGTCAGGGAACCGGTAAAATCATTAAGGAAAAATGTATGGACTGTCGGGGCACCGGCTATGTGCCTATGAAGAAACGCTATGCCGTGGATATTCCCGCCGGCATCGACAACGGGCAATGTAAGCGTCTGCCCGGTCTGGGTGAGCCGGGAACGAACGGAGGCGCGCGCGGAGACGTGCTGGTGGAAGTGGTGGTGGGACGTCACCCCATTTTCCAGAGGCAGGATTACAATATTTTCTCCACCGTGCCCATCTCCTTTGCCGTGGCGGCGCTGGGCGGTGAGATTGTCATTGACACCGTGGACGGCAAGGTGATTTATGATGTGAAACCCGGTACTCAGTCGGACACCAAGGTGCGTCTCAAGGGTAAGGGGGTGCCGACCCTGCGCAACAAGGAGGTGCGGGGCGACCACTATGTGACATTGGTGGTGCAGGTGCCTGACAGACTTTCCCACGAGGCCAAGGAGCTGCTGCGCCAGTTTGACGCAGAGAGCGGCGACAGCCTGAACGCAGCCAAAAAGCTGGAGAAGGAAGACAAATCCGGCGACGGAAAGGACGGCAAGGAAGGCAAAGATAAGAAGAAAAAGTTTTGGAAATAAAATAGCATTTATGCCGTACCAGAATTTGAAAATTTCTGAGTACGGCATAAAATTTTCTACCTGTGCGGTTGGACGCTCCAAGGAGCATCCAACCTGACTCTCACATTCGCAAAACTCGCGCTTACGCGCTTATGCGTCTGCTTACGCATCCGCATTTTGCTCATTTGGGA
>CAYLIM010000002.1:0-93230 GCA_964383805.1 uncultured Acetatifactor sp. | reverse complement strand
TCGGCAAGACGGCTATTATGGAGCAGATCGCGCAGGAGATGGGGATTGCGCTGGTGTCCTACTCTATGACCCACCACACCCGTCAGTCGGCGTTAGGGCTGCCCTTTATCGCACACAGGACATACAACGGACAGGAGTACGATATCTCTGAGTACACCATGAGCGAGATCATTGCGGCGATTCACGAGACCATGGAGGAGAGCGGCATCCGGGAGGGTATATTGTTTCTGGATGAGATCAACTGTGTGTCCGAGACCCTGGCCCCGGCCATGCTGCAGTTTTTGCAGTACAAGATTTTTGGACGTCACAGTGTCCCCGAGGGCTGGGTCATTGTCACCGCAGGCAATCCGCCGGAGTACAACAAGTCGGTGCGGGAGTTCGACGTGGTGACCATGGACCGTCTGAAGGTCATGGAGGTGGAGGGGGACTATCGCACCTGGAAGGAGTATGCGCTGGAGCGCCATCTGCACAGCGCAGTGCTGAATTTTCTGGATCTAAAAAAGGAATACTTTTACCATATGGAGATCACTGCCAAGGGACGCAGCTATGTGACGGCCCGGGGCTGGGAAGATTTATCTCAGATATTGTACCACTACGAGGAGGAGAGTCTGGGCGTGGACGAGAATCTTGTGGGCCAGTATATCCGCAATGAGAAGATCGTCAGGGAATTTACGGCCTACTATGATCTGTACCGAAAGTACAGAAAGGACTATCGGATACAGGAAATCCTGGAGGGCAGGCCGTCTGTGCAGGCCATATCCCGCGCCCGGCAGGCGCCTTTCGATGAGAGGCTGTCCCTGGTGGGAATGCTGCTGGACCGGATGCTGGCGGATATGCAGGAGGTCATGGAGCAGGCTGCCGTTCTCACCGATATCCGGGCTCTGCTGCTGGCGGTGAAAAATACCATATCCGAGGATACCCGGCCCGAGCAGACGACCGCCTATATGGAGCGGCTGGAGGAACAGAAGAGAGGGCAGATGTCTGCGCGGGACAGAGCGGGGAATCTGTCGCCTCAGGAGCGCAGAAAATACAAGCTGGTGCTGCAGTTTCTGGAGCAGGCCAGAAGGGCGGTGACGGCCCGGTCCGATGGGGACGTATCGCCGCAGGAGGAAACCGGGAGCGTAGTTTCTTACCGGGGGGAAAAAGTGTTTGAGCCGGTGAGAGACCGATATGAGGCTGCGGTTTCCGCCATGAAGCGGGAGACAGAGCGTGTACAGGGAGAGCTGCACCATCTATTCGTCTTCGCTCAGGAGGCTTTTGCGGAGGGAAATGAGATGCTGATTCTGGTGACGGAACTGACGGTGAGCAGTGCGGGCGCAGGATTCATCGCCGCATTTGGCAGTCCGGACTACCAGCGCCACAGCCAGGAGCTGATGCTGTCTGAGCGGCAGAGTCAGATACAGGGACAGATTGCGGAGCTGGAATTGTAGGGCGGGAAAAGATATGGACGGACGAGAATACGAATACGATATGGGCGGCTGCCGCCTGAAATATAGAATGCAGCCGGAGGGGATCTGCGTCTGTGGCTGTCAGGGCAGAACCGGGACCGTCACGGTTCCGGAGCGGATAGAGGGAAAGCCGGTGACGGCCATTGACCGCAAGGCGTTTTTGAGCAGGAAGAATCTGCGGGAGATACGGCTGCCGCTAAGCTTGAGGAGCATAGGAGACTGGGCTTTTGCCTATTGCGACGGCCTGGAGCGCATAACCATTCCCAGTGAATGCAGCCATATGGGGAGAGCCATGTTTTTGGACTGCGGACGGCTGGACTGTGTGGCTGGCGTTTGCGGCGGAGAAGACAGCCAGGGACTCCCCGGAGAGGCATGGACGCCGGAGTGCGGCAGGCTGCTGGCTGCTGCGGTGACACAGATGGAAGCCTACTACCTGCTGGAGCCGTCCCAGGTGGGCAGCCGGGAGTGGCTTGAGAAATGGGACGCGCGGCTGGAGGCGGTGATGCGGACTCCGGATCAGGAGGGGTATTCCCGGCAGGTGCTCTGCGGCGAGGAGGATTACGGCAGCACAGATATGAATGCGTTTTTGCAGGCAAAGAGGCAGAAAAAGGTTCGGCTCGCCATGCTGCGGCTGCTCTGCGGCGAGGGGCTTTCCGACGGAATGCGGGCGTATCTGGAGAGGTATCTGACGTCCCACACCAAGGGCTGCGAGAGCGAGGAGTGTTGGCAGGTGGTGCTGGAGGAGGGGGAGACACGCCCCGAATATGCACGGCTATTTTTGAGGCTGGGATGCGCGACCCGTGAGAATATGGAGGACATGATCGGGCAGATGGGGGAGGAACAGCCCCAGCTGCGGGCGGCATTTCTGCGGTATCAGCAGGAGCGGCTGGGACATGCGGATTTTTTTGCGGGGCTGTCTCTGTAGATGATCCAAAATGGTTGCGCCGAAGGAAAAATGTGGTATAATGAGTAAAATAAGTAAAATAAGTAAAAGCAGGGCAGATATTCGGAATTTAAAATAAAGAAAGAGGGAAATGGCTATGACATTGACAGAGGCAAAGCAAAAGCTGGCGCAGTACGGTCAGGAGCATGTGCTGAAATATTATGAGGAGCTGGACGAGGAGGGCCAAAAGGCGCTGCTCTCCCAGATTGAGGAGACAGACATGAGCATACTGGCGTCCTGCCACAGCAGGGAGGAGCTGGTCAAAAAGGGAGAGATCACTCCGCTGGCGGCCATGGAGCTGGACGAGATCGCCGCGTGCCGGCAGAGCTTTACGGCCACGGGACTTGAGGCTATCCGCAATGGCAAGGTGGGCGCGGTGCTGCTGGCAGGCGGTATGGGCACCAGGCTCGGCTCTGACAATCCCAAGTGTATGTTCAATGTGGGAATCAACAGGGAGCTTTATATTTTTGAGTGTCTGGTGAATAACATGATGGATGTGGTGAGACAGAGCGGCTGCTGGTTCCATCTTTTTGTCATGACCAGCGACAAGAACAATGACGTGACGATACGGTTTATGCGGGAAAAGAAATTCTTTGGCTACAACCCGGAGTTCGTTCATTTCTTTAAGCAGGAGATGGCGGCTGCCACCGACTATGAGGGCAAGATCTATCTGGAGGAGAAGGGCAGGCTTGCCACCTCCCCCAACGGAAACGGCGGCTGGTTTATCTCCATGAAAAATGCAGGATTGCTGGATCTGGTAAAGAAGGAGGGCATCGAGTGGATCAATGTGTTTGCGGTGGACAATGTGCTGCAGCGGATCGCAGATCCCTGCTTTGTGGGCGCCACTATTGAGAGAAACTGTGATGTGGGCGCCAAGGTGGTGCGTAAGAATGCCCCGGATGAGAAGGTGGGCGTGATGTGCCTGGAGGATGGAAGACCCTCCATTGTGGAATACTATGACCTGACTCAGGAACTGATGGACGCCAAAGATGAAAAGGGTAATCCGGCGTACAATTTCGGCGTGATCTTGAATTACCTGTTCCGGGTATCGGCTTTGGAACAGCTGCTGGACGGCAAGCTGCCGCTGCATATTGTGGAGAAGAAGATCCCCTGTCTGGGTGAAAATGGGGAGCTGGTTAAGCCCCAGGAACCCAACGGCTACAAGTACGAGAACCTGGTGCTGGATATGATTCACCAGATGGACAGCTGTCTGCCCTATGAAGTGGAGAGGAATCGAGAGTTTGCGCCTATCAAGAATATGACGGGAATTGATTCTGTGGAGAGTGCCAGAGCGCTGCTGCAGGAGAATGGAGTGGAGCTGTAAAAGGAGGAAAGTTTGAAACTTACGTTTCAAATACTGATTAACGCAGTATTGCAAGCCTAGCTTGCGATATGCAGGAAAGAGGTAAGTTTGAAAATAAATTTTCAAATATTGATTGGTATGTGCGCTAAAGCGCACAGGGGGTATAAATATGAAGATATTGGTGACAGGCGGCGCGGGGTATATCGGCAGCCATACGGTGGTGGAACTGCAGGATGCAGGGTATGATGTAGTGGTGGTGGACAATCTGTGCAATTCCAGTGAGAAATCATTGCAGAGAGTCGAGAAGATAACAGGTAAGGCGGTGCCCTTTTATAAGACGGACATTCTGGACAGGGCGGCGTTGGAGAAGATATTTGACTCGGAGAAAATCGACGCGGTGATTCATTTTGCAGGGCTGAAGGCAGTGGGAGAGTCCGTGCAGAAACCCTGGGAGTATTATGAGAACAATATTTCCGGCACATTGACATTGGTGGACGTGATGCGGCGCCATGGGGTCAAGAATATTATCTTTTCCTCCAGCGCTACGGTGTACGGGGATCCGGCCTTTGTACCCATCACCGAGGAGTGCCCCAAGGGACAGTGTACCAACCCCTATGGCTGGACGAAATCCATGCTGGAGCAGATACTCATGGATATCCAGAAAGCGGACCAAGAGTGGAATGTGATCCTGCTGCGGTATTTCAATCCCATCGGAGCGCATAAGAGCGGCACCATCGGAGAGAACCCCAACGGTATTCCCAACAATCTGATGCCCTACATCACCCAGGTGGCGGTGGGCAAGCTGCCGCAGCTGAGCGTATACGGCAACGACTACGATACGCCGGACGGCACTGGCGTCAGGGATTATATCCATGTGGTGGATCTGGCCGCCGGTCATGTGAAGGCGCTGAAAAAAATAGAGGAAAAAGCAGGGCTTAAGATATACAATCTCGGAACCGGCACGGGTTACAGTGTGCTGGACGTGGTAAGGAATTTTGAGGCGGCCAGCGGAGTGAAAATTCCCTATGTGATCAAGGACCGCCGCCCCGGGGATATTGCCGCCTGCTATGCGGATGCGGCCAAGGCCAAGGAGGAACTGGGCTGGGAGGCCAAGTACGGTATACGGGAGATGTGTGCCGACTCCTGGAGATGGCAGAGCCAGAATCCCAATGGGTACGAGGAGTAAAAAAGAGTTATAAAATACCGCATCCCCTGCATGTTTGGGGATGCGGTATTTTTAAGGATGTGACCCATCCGGTATGCCATGGATCCTCATGCCACATAGACATACATAAAGATAAAGTGGCAGATGCTGCCGCCCATGACAAACAGATGGAATATCTCATGGGAGCCGAAATATTTGTGGTGAGCGTTGAACAGAGGGAGCTTCAGCGCATAGATCACGCCGCCCGCTGTGTAGATTACGCCGCCCGCCAAAAGCCACAGGAAAGCGGCCGAAGGCAGAGTGTCCAGCAGTTGGCCGAACACCAGAACACATACCCATCCCATGGCAATATAAATCATGGAAGAAAACCACTTGGGGCAGGTGATCCAGAAAGCTTTGATCAACATGCCGACGATGGCAATCCCCCAGACCAGGGTCAGCAGGGTATAACCCAACGTGCCGCCCAGCACGATCAGGCACACGGGTGTGTAGGAACCGGCGATCAGCACGAAGATCATCATATGATCGATCTTGCGAAAGAATTTTAGTCTGGAGCCGGTCAGGTTCACGCTGTGGTAGGTTGCGCTGGCGCCGTAGAGCAGAATCATACTGGTCATAAATATGGTCATGGCCGTCAAGGCGATATGACCTCCGGATAAGGCTGCTTTTACCAGCAGAGGCATGGCTGCAAACACTGCCATCATCATGCCGACAAAATGGGTCAGAGCACTGCCCGGTTCTCTAATTGTAATCTGCATAGTAGCACCTCCTAAGTTTTATGTCTATTATATGTAGTTTTCAAAACTACATTCAAGATAGTTGAATACTACACTATGCGGAATAAATTGTCAATATATTTTTGCAAAAAAAGAAGACTGCCGCCGTACCATTGCATTAGTCTTCTTCAATCACCTGAATTTCCAGATAGTCGAAAGGGATCTCCTCCATGAAATTGTCCTGGCGGAACCGGGCTTTTCTGTGGCGTTTAAACTCCGCCACAGTTGCATCCAGCCAAATGGGCTTGCCCAGGTCAAATTCATAGCAGACCCGGTCCAGCGCCCGGAAAATTTTGTGGGTGCGGGTATCTTGGCTGTCGTCAGCGATCACGGTATCCCTGAGCATTTTGTTGTCTTTGAATTCCCTGGCCCATAGACGAAACATGTCTCTTCATTCCTCTCTCTGTCCCTTGAAATATGATTTCATTCTATCATAGAAGGAGAAAATAGACAAATCTTTTTTGATTTCCATGAATATACGCCGAGTTTATAGCATACACATAAATAGTGGGCTTGAAAATTGTAAAAAGTGACAACAAATCTTAAAAAAGGATTAATTTTTTGTGAAAAACATACATTTTTGGAACGCTTTGTGTTATACTGATCTTATTAAGAACAGCTATGTGGAGCTAGAAGGAGTACATATGGAACTACGAGTGGATAATGACGATGGTATTGACAGCTGGAAGGAGGTCAATCTGATATATAACGCAGCGCTGAAACAGGTGGAGACCAAGATAGAGATTCTCAACGACGAGTTTCAGCATGTGCACAGGTACAACCCCATTGAACACATAAAGGCGAGGATCAAGACGCCGGAGAGCATTGTCAAGAAACTGAAACGCCATGGCTATGAATCGACCATAGACAATATGGTGAAGTATGTCAGTGATATTGCGGGAATCAGGGTGATCTGCTCCTTTACTTCCGATATCTATCGGATTGCGGAACGAATCAGGCAACAGAAGGATATTCAGGTTGTTGTGGTCAAGGACTACATCACATATCCCAAGACCAGCGGGTATAAGAGCTATCATATGATTGTGACGGTGCCGGTGTATCTGTCGGATCGTATCGTTGACACCAGGGTAGAGATTCAGATACGGACGGTGGCTATGGATTTCTGGGCCAGCCTGGAGCACAAGATTCATTACAAGTTTGAGGGGGACGCTCCTGAGCATATCAAGAGCGAGTTGGTGGAGTGTGCCAAAATGGTGTCTGACTTGGACAGCCGTATGCTGGCCCTGAATGAGGAGATACTGGCTATAGGCCATTCCAAGGACTCTCAGGCAATGTAGCGCGGCGGCGCGTATATTCCCCGAAAATGAGGAGTGCCCAGACGCCTTTCGGCATCTGGGCTATTATGAAAAAATTAGCAATTGTGCGGTTTTGGTAAGTCATCTGACTTGAGGATAGTATACCAATTAAATATGAACAAACTATGAACCCCGTGTTAAGGTTTGATGAATCTTACAAAAAAGTAAAAAAGGGGTGTGCAAAAATATACATTTTGCATAAAGAAACAGGGCAAAATATTTCCTGGCGAATCATGTTGTTTTTTTAGTTGTAATGTTGAAAAAACAATGATAAAATAAAATAGAGGTGCACTTTAATTTGTCTGGAGGAAAATCAATGGATACTTTTATCGACAAGCTTGCACAGCGTCTGACGGCGCAGGAGATGATTAAGGCAAATACGGCGGCAGATGCGGAGGAGTTACGTAAGGTCCAGGGAAAGGTAAAGCAGTACGAGACCTATCTGGAAGAGATGCAGAATATCAATTCCGTCACTGTGGCGGCGGTGAACCGATTGGAGCATGCCAGTGAGGTTTCCGCGGAGATGGCGGACCGGCTGGAGCATGCGAGTGTGGCGTCGGCGGCAGAGTTCGAGCGCCTGGCGGGGATCGTGGAGACGGCGCAGCAGACAGCCGTCCGCATGGAGCATATGCAGGAGATTTGTGCGGAGATGGTTGACAAGCTGGAGCATGCGGGCGTGGCGTCGGCAGCAGCCTCTGAGCGGATTGACCAGGTAGTAAACGCCAGCATTGAGAAGCTGGAGCATGTGAGCGTGGACACTGGGCGGATTGACGAGGTAGTGAGCGCCAGCATTGACAGGGTGGTGAACGCCAGTATTGAGAAACTGGAGTATGCGGGTGTGGCGTCGGCAGCGGCCTCTGAGCGGATCGAGCAGGTGGTAAGCACCGGCATTGAAAAACTGCAGCATGCGGAAGTGAATACAGACGGTATCAATGAACTGGTGTCGGCGAGTATCGGCAAGATCAGGGAAATGCAGCAGAACAGTGACGATATTCAAATGTTGCTCAAGGACAGTACCACCAGCCAGAACGAGACCATCAGCGACTTTGTGCATAAGGAGAACGTCAAGGTGTACCGCAACGTGCAGGCGGTAGTTGTGGAGGAGGCGGCCAAGCAGAAGGAGGATCTGGAAAAGGTCAACAAGGCCAACGCATCCAAGATGGGCGCGGTTTTGGGAATTTCACTGGTGGCGCTGCTGGCGTCGCTGGGATCTTTGGTATTCCAGATACTGTCCTATCTGCATATCATTTGACAAAACAGTATGTAACACGGCTGTGTCTTTTGACATGGCCGTTTTTCTTGGGCAGTAGTGCAGAATGTATCTGCAGAATGTGTCTGCGGATACATTCTGCGATACAGCCCGTGACACTGTATGGGGGATTATATGGAAAAAGAGTTATGGAAACCGGGAAATATGTTGTATCCGCTGCCAGTGGTTATGGTCAGTGTGACGGACGGGGAGGGGCATGACAATATTATTACAGTGGCATGGACCGGTACGGTCTGCAGCGACCCGCCTATGCTGTCTGTCTCTGTGCGCCCCGAGAGGTATTCGTATTCTATGCTGAAAAAAACGGGGGAATTCGTGGTCAATCTGGTGACGGAGGAACTGGTCTATGCCACGGATTTTTGTGGTGTAAAGAGCGGGAGGGATCTGGATAAATTTCGAGAGATGAAACTCACAAAGCTGCCCGCCTCTCAGGTGCAGGCTCCCCTGATCGGTGAGAGTCCGGTGAATCTGGAGTGCAGGGTGAGCCAAGTGATTCCCCTGGGAACACATGATATGTTTCTGGCGGAGATCGTGGCGGTTCATGCGGACCGGCGGTACATGGATGAAAGGGGCAAGTTCCATCTGGAGCAGGCCGGGCCTGTGGTATACTCCCATGGGGACTATCTTGCCACGGGGGCGAAACTAGGCACTTTTGGGTATAGTGTCAGGAAGAAACAGGATTGACGGGGGAGTCCATCAGACTTCCCCTTTTTATTATATCCTTTCCATATTTGCTGCGCAGATTGTCCAGGGCCTTGTCCAGACGCTGCTGTCTCTCACTGTCGGGTGCGGCGGCCTGGTAGTCAAACAGGCTGAGCTGCACCGGCTCTGTCTCCGGGACCAGCTTGGAGGTGCGCACGCCCAGCAGACGTATAGGCTGTCCGTTCCAAAGCTCGTCAAAAAGTCTGCAGGCGGCCTCATAGATTGCCTGGGAGGAGGCAGTGGGTGTGGGCAGCTGCATCTGGTGTGACACGGATTGAAAGGTGGCGTATTTGATCTCCGTACTGACCATGCCTGCCAGCTCTCTGGAGGCACGGAGCCTGCCTGCCACGGACTCGGCCAGAGACAGCAGCACGGGCTGAGCGTCCTCGCGGGTCAGAGCGTCCCGCTGTAATGTGGTGGAGTTGCCCACTCCTTTCATTTTCACGGGCCTTAGCGTGATATCCGAGTCGTCGATCCCGTTGGCGTACTGCCACAGCGTGATTCCGTGGCTTTTCAGGTGGGCCTCCAGAATATCCCTCCGGGCATGGGCCAGATCGCCTATGGTCAAAATGCCCAGCTTGCGCAGAGTCTCCACACTGGACTGCCCGCAGAGGAACAGGGAGGAGACAGGCAGGGGCCACATCTTGTCGGGAATTTCCTTGGCATACAGCGTGTGGACCAGGTCGGGTTTTTTGAAGTCGGAGGCCATCTTGGCCAGCACCTTGCGGTCAGAGATACCTACGTTGACCGTAAAGCCCAGAGTATCCCGCACCAGGTCCTTGATTAGGCGGGCCGTTTCCTCGGGCGAGGTATATTTTTTTGCAATGGGGGTATAATCCATATAGCATTCGTCGATACTGACCTGCTCTATGTCGGGACAGATGTCGGACAAAAGCCCCATCAGTTCCTGACTGCGGCGGTGGTACATGTCATGGTCCGGGGGGACCATCGTGAGGGTGGGACATTTGCGCAGGGCGTTTACCACCGGCTCGCCGGTGACAATGCCGTATGCCTTGGCGGGAAGGGATTTGGCCAGAACAACGCCGTGACGCTTTGCCATGTCACCTCCTACGATGGAGGGAATCAGGCGGAGGTCTGTCTCACTGCCCTCCTGCAGCATGGAGAGCGCAGTCCAGCTCAGGAAAGCGGAATTGACATCAATATGAAAAAATATGCGTTCCTCCATGGCTTTTCCTCCTGTCCTGCACACGCGCCATTTCTTAAGATTAGTATACACCCGGCAAGAAGTTCTTTACAACTAAAATTAAAGTTGGTATGATATATAGGACTATGGGGAAAGCCCGCAAATGAAAAAAGGGGATTGGCATAAGAGGATTCAAATGAAAATTACAAAATATAGAAAAGTAATGAAATTTACATATATGAAGTGGAATTTGCTGATACTGTTTGTGTGCCTGCTGTTTATACAAGGCTATGTGAAACTCGAAAGCACAGGGGACAACCTGTTTCACATTTTTATAAACGGTGCCCAAGTGGGCAGCGTGTCCAACCCCCAGGAGGCAGAGGAGATGCTCTGGGACGCAAGAAAGCAGATTGCGGCTCAGGAGACGGATCTTGTGCTGATGGATGTGGAGATGACCTATGTGGGTGAGGAGATCATGTACGGGTATGCGGATGATCCTCAGGAGGTATATGACAATATTTACCAGGCGCTGTTATCCGGCGTACAGGAGACAAGAGTTCGTTCCTATACCCTGAAAATGGACCAGTACATGGTCAATCTGGCCTCAGTGCAGGAGATGGAACAGCTGCTGCAGGCGGTGGTCAGCAAGTACGACAGCGAGGATAAATTCGGTGTGGAAATCGTGCAGGACGAGAATCGGCTGTTCAATGTGCTGACGGCCAATGCAGTGGACAGGCAGGCTCAGCCGAAGGAGCAGGAACAGCAGCTCTATCCGGAGGGCGGTATTCAGGCGGAATTGACAGAGCTTTTTGCGCAGGAATTGGTGAAGGAAGAAAAGGATTTTGGGGACTATGAGTTGGGGATCAAGTCCATGCGTTTTGCCGAGAAGGTGGAGATTGTTGAGGCGTATCTGCCCCAGAGTCAGCTGCAGCCTCTGGAAAAAGCTATAGAGGAATTGACCTTGGAGCAGGAGACCGTGGGGACCTATGAGGTGCAGTCCGGGGATACCCTCTCGGGAATTGCCCTGAAAGTGAATATTCCCATGGAGGACATCGTTGCCATGAACGACAGTCTGGAGACCATCAACACCACGATCCGGGTGGGGCAGCAGCTGATCATCACCGTGCCCGAGCCGAAGGTTACCATGGAGCGTGTGGAGGTCAATTACTATGAGGAAGTATATGACGCGCCGGTGGTCTATATTGACAATGACGACTGGTTTACCACCCAGACCAAAGAGTTACAGGCGCCGCACGCCGGTTTTAGGAAAATTGTGGCGCAGGAGAGTTATGAGAATGATACACTGGTCAATCGGGAAATACTAAAGGAAGAGGTAGTCCAGCAGGCTGTGGAAAGGATCGTGGAGCGGGGAACCAAGGTGCCGCCCACTTATATCAGGCCCATCTCCGGCGGCCGTGCTTCCTCGGGATTCGGCAGGAGAAAAGCGCCCACCAAGGGAGCAAGCACCTACCACAAGGGACAGGACTGGGCCACTCCCGTGGGAACTCCCGTCGTGGCTTCCTGCGGCGGCCGGGTATCCAGGGCAGGCTGGGGCAGCGGCTATGGCAACGTGATCTACATCGACCATGAGGACGGCAAACAGACCCGGTATGCCCATCTGTCCAAGATTCTGGTGAAGACAGGCGACTATGTAAAACAGGGCCAGAAGATCGCCCTCAGCGGCAATACCGGTATCACATCAGGGCCTCATCTGCACTTTGAGATTCTGGTAAACGGCAAGCAGGTGAACCCGATGAACTATGTAAAATAATATCGGGAACAAACGTTCCGTTTTACAAACAGGAATTTTATGGTATAATGTGCGTACAGGGCAGAGTCAAGTGGTCGAAGGAGCAGCTGCCAAGCTCGCTTGAGCAGATGTTCCTTTGACCGGTTGACGAGCGAAGCGACCGCAAGAAACTTGTTTCTTGCGGCTCTGCCCGTAACATGCGGGAAACCCTTTTATGCGGCTCTGCCCGTAATTGAAACGGAAACCCCTTTTACACGGTTTCACTATATTTAACATTTTTATTTTAACTTGAATAATAACTCTTTTATATAAATCAGTATGAGGTAAACGAAATGGAACAATACGCAATTAAGGGCGGTAATCCATTGGTAGGCGAGGTAGAGATAGGGGGAGCCAAAAATGCGGCGCTTCCTATTCTTGCTGCGTCCGTTATGACCGATGAGACCGTATATATAGACAATCTGCCGGATGTGCGCGACACCAATGTGCTGCTGAAGGCCATGCAGGGCATTGGAGTGTTGGAGAAACGCACCGGCAGACACAGCGTAACTCTTAACGCAGCACAGATCAACAACCTGGTGGTGGAGGACGAGAACATCAAGAAGATCAGGGCATCCTACTATCTGATCGGCGCACTGCTGGGAAAATATAAGCAGGCCGAGGTGGCGCTGCCCGGAGGCTGTGACATTGGCTGCAGGGCCATTGACCAGCATATCAAGGGATTTAAGGCGCTGGGAGCCGATGTGTGGATTGAGCACGGACTTATCAAGACCCGGGCGGAGAAACTGGTCGGCAGCCATATTTATATGGACTGTGTCAGCGTGGGAGCCACTATCAATGTGATGATGGCGGCGGCCATGGCCGAGGGCCAGACAACTATAGAAAATGCGGCGAAGGAACCCCATGTGGTGGATCTGGCCAACTTTTTGAACAGCATGGGAGCCAAAATCAAGGGAGCCGGTACGGATGTGATTCGTATCAAGGGCGTAAGCAAGCTCCACGGCTCGGAGTACACGATTATTCCGGACCAGATCGAGGCGGGAACCTTTATGTTTGCGGCGGCGTTGACCAAGGGGGACATAACTGTCAAAAATGTGATTCCCAAGCACTTGGAGTCCATCACCGCCAAGCTGTTGGAGATCGGATGCGAGATCGAGGAGTCCGATGACGCCATGCGCGTGGTGTGTTCCAAGCCCCTGAAACACACGCATGTAAAAACCCTTCCTTATCCCGGATTTCCCACGGATATGCAGCCGCAGATCACGGTGGCGCTGGGATTGTCCAAGGGGACCAGCATTGTGACGGATACTATTTTTGAAAATCGTTTTAAATATGTGGACGAGCTGACCCGCATGGGCGCCGATATCAAGGTGGAAGGCACCACCGCCATCATCAACGGGGTGGAGCGGTATACGGGAGCCAGTCTGTCCGCACCGGATCTGCGGGCCGGTGCTGCCCTGGTGGTTGCCGGACTGGCGGCCGAGGGGATTACCACGGTGGACGAGATCCACTATATCGCAAGAGGTTACGAAGATTTCCATTTGAAACTCCAGGCGCTTGGAGCACAGATTGAACTGGTAAATTCCGACAGGGATCTACAGAAATTTAAGTTGAAAGTGGGTTGACAAATGCAGCTATAAGGTGTATTGTGTCAATAGAAAGTAATTGCATAGATTTTTCTCTTATTCAGAGTGGTGGAGATACATAGGATCTGTGAAGCCACGGCAACCCCGATGACGGAAGGTGCCAACCTGAGCGAGTAATACTTGAACAATAAGAGGATAAGAACCAGAGATTCGAGTCCGCTTTTTGTAAGCGGACTTTTTGTTGCTCTGGGATATGCGGAACGGAGGATCAGATGATCCTCAGAAAACAGCATATCCCCGGACGGCGCACTGAACCATGTGCGAACGCATGACGGTCGGACATGGTTCACCTGCGAGTGTGTCGGGAGGGGATATGCGGAACTTAAATAAGGAGGTCAATATGGAAAAACATTTATTCACTTCGGAATCTGTAACAGAAGGACATCCTGACAAGATCTGTGACGCGGTGTCCGATGCGGTGCTGGATGCTCTGATGGAGCAGGACCCCTATAGCCGTGTTGCCTGCGAGACCTGCACCAACACGGGCTTTGTGCTGGTGATGGGTGAGATCACCACCAAGGCAAATATCGACATTCCCGGCATCGTGCGCAAGACTGTCACCGAGATCGGTTACGACTCCTCGGAGAAGGGATTTGACGGCAACACCTGCGCGGTGATGGTAGCCCTGGACAAACAGTCCACCGACATTGCCATGGGTGTGGACAAGGCCTTGGAGGCTAAAAACGGTGAGAAACAGATGAATGAGGCCCAGCTGGATGCCATCGGCGCAGGCGATCAGGGAATGATGTTCGGCTATGCCACCAATGAGACCCAGGAGTACATGCCCTATCCCATCTCTCTGGCTCACAAGCTGACCATGCAGCTGACGAAGGTGCGCAAGGATGGCACATTGACCTATCTGCGTCCTGACGGCAAGAGCCAGGTGTCTGTGGAGTATGACGAGAACGGCAAGCCTTTCCGCCTGGAAGCGGTGGTGTTATCCACCCAGCACGACGAGAAGGTGACGCAGGAGCAGATTCATCAGGATATCAAAAAGTATGTGTTTGATCCGATCCTGCCGAAGGATATGATTGACAGCGATACCAAGTTCTTTATCAATCCCACCGGCCGCTTTGTCATCGGCGGTCCCAACGGCGACAGCGGTCTCACCGGGCGCAAGATCATTGTGGATACATACGGCGGCTACGCCCGTCACGGCGGCGGCGCATTCTCCGGCAAGGACTGCACCAAGGTGGACAGGAGCGCTGCCTATGCGGCCAGGTATGTGGCCAAGAACATTGTGGCTGCGGGACTGGCTGAGAAGTGCGAGATTCAGCTGTCCTATGCCATCGGTGTGGCGCATCCCACCTCTATCATGGTGGACACCTTTGGAACCGGAAAGCTGTCCGAGGAGAAACTGGTGGAGATCATCCGGGAGAATTTCGATCTGCGTCCCGCCGGTATTATCAAGATGCTGGATCTGCGCAGACCTATCTACCGCCAGACCGCGGCCTACGGGCATTTCGGCCGCAACGATCTGAATTTACCCTGGGAGCAGCTTGACAGGGTGGAAGTTCTCAAGAAATACCTGTGAGAAATAAATACTGTCCTGTACAAGATTCTGTGCTTGTACAGGATTTTTTTTGATGGTAGAATGGAAGGAGATTAAATGAGTTGCGGAAATATATTGAACTTAAAAACAGCATATTCCTGGAGGGAATATGCGGAACTTTTAATTAAGAAGGAGCACACGACATGGCATTTGCGCATTTGCATGTCCACACGGAGTATTCCCTGCTGGACGGTTCTAACAAGATCAAAGAATACGTGAGGCGGGTAAAGGAGCTGGGCATGGACAGCGCGGCCATCACCGACCATGGAGTCATGTACGGGGTGCTGGATTTTTACCGGGAGGCCAAGGCGGCGGGAATCAATCCCGTTATCGGCTGCGAGGTCTATGTGGCGCCGAACTCCCGGTTCGACAAGGAACTCACCGGCGGCGAGGACAGGTATTACCACCTGGTACTGCTGGCGGAGAACAATACAGGTTACGCCAATCTGATGAAGATTGTCAGCAAGGGCTTTACGGAGGGGTACTACTACAAGCCCCGTGTGGACATGGAGGTGCTGCAGAAATACCACGAGGGCATTATCGCCCTGTCCGCCTGTCTGGCCGGGGAGGTGCAGCGCAATATCTCCAAGGGGCTTTTGGACGAGGCCAGGAAGAGCGCCCTGAAATACGAGGCCTGCTTTGGCAAGGACAACTATTTTCTGGAGCTGCAGGACCATGGCATCCCGGAGCAGAAACGGGTGAACATGGAGCTGATGAACATGAGCCGGGAACTACAGATTCCCCTGGTGGTCACCAACGATGTACACTATACCTACGAGACGGATGTGGAGGCCCATGACATTCTGCTGTGTCTGCAGACGGGCAAAAAGCTGGCGGACGAGGACCGCATGCGCTACGAGGGCGGTCAGTACTATGTCAAGAGCGAGGAGGAGATGAAGGGCCTGTTCCCCTACGCATGGGAGGCGGTGGAGAACACCCAGCGGATCGCGGACAGATGCCATGTGGAGATCGAGTTTGGCGTCCGCAAGCTCCCCCATTACGAGGTGCCGGAGGGTTATGATTCCTGGGGCTATCTGAACAAGCTGTGCGCGGACGGCCTCAAGGAGCGTTACGGGGATGGCTCCCAGGCGGCGGGAGATACAGGTATGACTCTGCAGGAACGCCTGGACTATGAGCTGGACGTGATTCACAGCATGGGCTTTGTGGATTACTTTCTGATCGTGTGGGATTTTATTCACTATGCAAAAAAGAACGGTATCCCGGTGGGGCCGGGAAGAGGCAGCGCCGCGGGCAGTATCGTGTCCTATTGTCTGAAGATCACGGATATTGACCCCATTCGGTACAGTCTGCTGTTTGAGCGTTTCCTGAATCCCGAGCGCGTGTCCATGCCGGATATCGACATTGACTTCTGCCCCAACAGAAGGCAGGAGGTCATAGATTATGTGAGCAACAAATACGGCTCCGAAAAAGTAGTGCAGATCGTGACCTTCGGCACCCTGGGGGCAAAGGGCGTGATTCGGGACGTGGGACGTGTCATGGATCTGCCCTACGCTTATGTGGACGGCATCGCCAAGCTGGTGCCGGGAGATCTGAATATTACGTTGGAACAGGCGCTGGAAAAAAGTCCGGAGCTGGGCAAGCTGTACAAGGAAGACGAGCAGGTACGGGTGCTGATCGACATGTGCAGACGTCTGGAGGGACTGCCCCGCAACACCGGCATGCATGCGGCGGGGGTAGTGATCTGCCCCGAGGCGGCGGACGATTTTGTGCCCCTGACCAGAGGCGGCGACGGTTCCATCACCACCCAGTATACCAAGGACCCGCTGGAGGAACTGGGACTTTTGAAAATGGACTTTCTGGGTCTGCGCAATCTGACTGTGATACGGGACGCGGTAAATTTTGTGGAGCAGACCAGGGGGATCAAGCTGGATATCGATCATATCGACTTTAACGATCCCAAGGTGCTGGCCTATATCGGAACCGGCAGGACGGAGGGTATTTTTCAGTTGGAGAGCGGCGGGATGAAAAGCTTTATGAAAGAGCTGCGTCCCCAGAATTTTGAGGATATCGTGGCCGGTATCTCCCTTTATCGCCCCGGTCCCATGGACTTTATCCCCAAATATATCAAGGGCAAGAACAATGGCGGCGAAACCAGCTATGCCTGCCCTCAGCTGGAGCCGATCCTGAAGAACACCTACGGGTGCATGGTCTATCAGGAGCAGGTAATGCAGATCGTGCGGGACCTGGGGGGCTACACCATGGGGCGCAGCGATCTGGTGCGCCGTGCCATGAGCAAAAAAAAGCATTCCGTCATGGAGAAGGAGCGGGAGAATTTTGTCCACGGCAATGCCCAGGAGGGAGTGCCGGGCTGCCTGTCAAAGGGCATTGACGAGAAGACCGCCAACCGAATCTTTGACGAGATGATGGATTTTGCCAACTATGCTTTCAACAAATCCCATGCGGCCTGCTACGCGGTGGTGACACTGCAGACGGCGTGGCTGAAATATTACTATCCCGTGGAGTTCATGGCGGCACTGCTGACCTCGGTTATCGACAATCCCAAGAAGGTGTCCGAGTACATTCTGGCCAGCCGGAGCATGGGCATCGGGATACTCCCCCCGGATATCAACCAGGGCGAGGCTGGTTTTTCTGTCACGGAGGGCAACATCCGCTATGCCCTGACTGCCATCAAGGGAGTGGGCCGTCCGGTGATCGAGGCCATTGTGGAGGAGAGACGTCTGCGGGGACCCTACACCAATCTTAAAGACTTTATCACCAGAGTCGCGGACAGGGATGTGAACAAGCGGGCCATTGAGAACTTTATCAAGGCCGGCGCCATGGACAGCCTGGGGGGAACCCGGAAACAGTGCATGAGCGTCTATGTGCAGATTCTGGACCATATAGTGAAGGACAAAAAGAATAATCTGGCGGGACAGATGACTCTCTTTGACATTGCCGCCGAGGAGGACAAGGAGGAGTACGATATCCGCATGCCGGACGTGGGAGAGTATCCCAGAGAAATGATGCTGGCCTTTGAAAAGGAGGTGCTGGGCATCTACGTCAGCGGTCATCCCCTGGAGGAATACCAGGAACTGCTGCAAAAATATGCCACCTGGCGGAGCAGCGATTTCGCGCTGGACGAGGAGACGGGGCAGGTGGCGGTGCCGGACAAGGCCCCGGCGGTGATAGGAGGCATGATTGCCGAGAAGACCATCAAATATACCAGAAACAACCAGGTCATGGCCTTTATCAGCCTGGAGGACCTGGTGGGCAGCGTGGAGGTTGTGATCTTCCCAAGAGACTATGAACAATACTCCGCCCTGCTGACGGAGGACGCCAAACTTTTTGTCAGGGGGCGCATCTCCGTGGAGGAGGACAAGGACGCCAAGCTGATCTGCGAACAGATAGCCAGTTTTGACGAGGCTGCCCGAGGCGGTCAGCTGTTTCAGGGAAAGGGAGGACGCAGCTCTTTTGGCGGTCGTGGACAGGGGGCGGTTTCCCAGACCCGGCAGGAGAAAACACGGACCGGCATCAGCAGTATGCCCGAGGGCATATGGATACAGTTTCCCACGGTGGAGGCGTACCTGCAGGCGGAGCAGCGGCTTTTTGAGGCCACCGCCGACTCGGACGGCCAGGACCACCTGGTAATCTATATCAAGAACCCTAAATCCGTGAAAATCCTGCCTGACAACCGCAATGTGCGCATGGACGAGGGATTGACGCAGCGCCTAAGTACCATTTTTGGGGAAGAAAATGTTAAAATTGTTACTAAACCTATTGAAAACCCCAATAAAATGAATTAGAATAAAGTGATGGATGGAATGATTTTCAAATAGGGGAGGGAATGCGACATGGAGAAAGAATTAAAGACAATTGGCGTGTTGACCAGCGGCGGAGATGCTCCCGGAATGAATGCGGCCATCCGTGCGGTGACACGTACAGCGATCGCGAGAGGGCTTAATGTAAAAGGAATCAAGAAGGGCTACAACGGCCTGTTGAACGAAGAGATCATAGAGATGCGCCCCAAGGATGTGTCGGACATTATTCAGAGAGGCGGAACCATATTAGGAACAGCCCGCTGCAAGGAGTTCATGACTCTGGAGGGACAGCAGAAGGGGGCGGAGATCTGTAGAAAGCACGGCATTGACGGTATCGTGGTCATCGGCGGAGACGGCTCCTACAGAGGCGCGCAGATGCTGGCCCGTCAGGGAATCAACACGGTGGGTCTGCCGGGCACGATCGATCTGGATATCGCCTGCACGGATTACACCATAGGTTTCGACACGGCAGTAAATACGGCCATGCAGGCTATAGACAAGGTAAAGGATACCTCCTCCTCCCATGAGCGTTGCAGTATCATCGAGGTAATGGGCCGCAATGCCGGTTATATCGCGCTGTGGTGCGGCGTCGCCAACGGCGCTGAGGATATCCTGCTCCCGGAGAAATACGACTACAACGAGCAGGCCATTATCAACAATATTATCTACAGCCGTAAGAGGGGTAAGATACATCATTTGATTATCAATGCGGAGGGTATCGGGCACTCCACCTCCATGGCAAGGCGTATTGAGGCGGCCACCGGCATAGAGACCCGGGCTACGATTCTGGGTTACATGCAGCGGGGCGGCAGCCCTACCTGTAAGGACCGCTATTATGCCTCTATTATGGGCGCCTATGCGGTGGATATCCTGCTGCAGGGCAAGACCAACAGAGTCGTGGGCTACCGCCACGGTGAGTTTGTGGACTATGATATCGAGGAAGCCCTGAACATGCAGAAGAGTATTGATCCCTATCAGTTTGAGGTGTCAAAACTTCTGTAAAACTATAGAGATGGCAGACAGCTGTTAT
Organism: uncultured Acetatifactor sp.; assembly: GCA_964383805.1. Classification (GTDB taxonomy): domain Bacteria; phylum Bacillota; class Clostridia; order Lachnospirales; family Lachnospiraceae; genus Acetatifactor. The sequence goes on along the minus strand of CAYLIM010000002.1, from coordinate 73,406 downwards.
ACCGCCGCAAAGGCCATGTATAACAGCTGTTTTGTTACTGTGACAGACAGGGAGCAGAGCGATGATTACAAGCACATCCAATCCAAAAGTAAAGCAGATCGTGCAGTGGCAGACCAAGGCGAAACAGCGCAGACAGGATGATATTTTTCTGGCGGAGGGACTGAAAATGTTTGAGGAGGCGCCCCCGGAGCTGATTCGGGAGGTGTACCTGACCCAGTCCCTGCTGCAGCATCTGGAGAGCCGCAGAGAGACATACGACAAGTCACATAATATAGAAGAAAAGCTTAGAGACATCGGCTATGAGACGGTTACGGAGGAGGTTTTCAGCCGCATGTCCGACACCCGGACCCCCCAGGGAATTCTGACTGTGCTGAGGAGACCTGTCTATGGTCTTAAGCAGCTTATGCAGGGGGACAGACCGCTGCTGGTGCTGCTGGAGGATATTCAGGACCCGGGCAATCTGGGAACCATTCTGCGCACCGGGGAGGGCGCAGGAATAACAGGTGTTATAATGTCGGCGCAGACGGTGGACATCTACAATCCCAAGACCATCAGAGCCACCATGGGTTCCGTGTACCGGGTTCCCTTTCTCTATGTGGACGATATGGCAGCGACCATTACGGCGCTGCGGGAAAAGAGAATTCATGTCTATGCGGCGCATCTGCAGGGACAGGCTTATTATGACAGTTTCTCCTTTCGGGAGGGTACGGCCTTTCTGATCGGGAATGAGGGGAATGGGCTGCGCCGGGAGACGGCACAGCTGGCGGACTCGTACCTGAAGATTCCCATGGAGGGACAGGTGGAATCCCTGAATGCGGCCATAGCCGCCTCCCTGTTGGTCTATGAGGCCCACAGACAGAGGAATATTTAAGGCATGGGAACATGCGGAACTAAATTCAGAAAGGAGGATAATATGCAGACAGACAAAAAAATTGGTTTTATCGGACTGGGCAATATGGCGGGGGCAATGATAGGCGGCATGCTGCAGAAAGGGGCGGCCCGCCCGGAGCATATCATCGGTTCCGCCCGCACCGCAGCCACATGCAGACGGGTGGCGGAGGAGTACGGAATCGTCACATACCCCTCCAATACAGAGGTGGCGGAGCAGGCGGATATTCTGTTTCTGGCGGTGAAACCCCAGTTCTTTCCGGAGGTTATCGGAGAGATACGTGAAAGTGTGCGTCCCCAGACCGTGATCGTCAGCATCGCGGCAGGCAAAACTCTGCAGGAGATTGCCGGACTGTTCGGCGGCGAGCGAAAGCTGGTGCGCTGTATGCCCAACACCCCGGCTCTGGTGCTGGAGGGCTGCACCGGCGTGTGCGCGGGTGAACTGGTGACAGACGAGGAGCTGGAGCAGATTCTGACGCTGCTGCGCAGTTTCGGCGTGGCGGAGATAGTGCCGGAGCGTCTGATGGATGTGGTGGTAGGCGTCAGCGGCAGCTCTCCCGCCTATGTGTTCCTGTTCCTGGAGGCCATGGCCGATCAGGCGGTGGCGGCGGGCATGCCGCGAAAGCAGGCATACACCTTTGCGGCCCAGGCTGTGCTGGGCAGCGCAAAGCTGATGCTGGAGACCGGAAAACACCCGGGAGAGCTGAAGGATATGGTGTGTTCTCCGGGCGGCACCACGATCCAGGCAGTCAAGGTTTTGGAGGAAAAAGGACTGCGTGCGGCGGTGATGGACGCCATGGAGGCATGCATAGAAAAATCAGGAAAATTGTGAGGGGTTGACAAATCCATTTGCATCTGCTATCATTTGCCTTGTAACAAAATTAACAAAGTTGTAATAATTTAGTTAAGAAGCGGCAATAATTATTACAAAATTTGTTGGAGGTAAAGGAAATGGCAAAAGGCAAAAGGCTGTCTGCCATCCTGGCCGGGGTGCTGCTGTTCGGCGCGCTGGCGGGCAATGCAGACATGACCGTAGAAGCTGGCAGCAATTCAGATTACCTGAATTTACTGAGCGGCGGTGTGGCGGCAATGCTGGATTCCGACACAGAGAATGCGGAGGAGCTGATCAACACCACTCAGAAGAACCTCGACCTGATAGCGGCGCAGGAAGAGGCACAATGCACACTGGTGATGGCCAATGTGAGAAATGCCCTGAATGTCAGGGCGGAAGCCAGCGGAGATGCGGAAAAAGTAGGAATGATATACAAGGACTGCGGCGGAACCATTCTGGAGCGGGCGAACGGCTGGACCAAGATCCAGTCCGGCGAGCTGATAGGATGGGCGAAGGACGACTTTCTGTTGTTCGACGAGGATGCCAAGGAACTGGCGGCCAGCGTAGGTATTACCACAGCGACTGTTGACGCGGATGTGCTGAAGGTTCGCACGGAGCCGGATAAAGGTGCGGATATCTACGGAGTCCTGGTCAAGGACGAAATTGTGGAGGTCGTGAGCAGCGAGGAGGACGGCTGGGTACTCATCGACTATGAAGGAGAGGACGGCTATGTGTCCGCCGAGTATGTCACCATAGATTTCAAAATAGACTATGGTGAGACTATGGAGGCCATCAGGGCCCGCGAGGAGGCTGAGCGCGAGGCGAAACGCCACAAGAATTACGGCGAGTACACCACGGATGCAGACACCACGCTGTTGTTGGCGGCGCTGATTCAGTGCGAGGCCGGCGGCGAGAGCTACGAGGGACAGCTGGCAGTGGGCGCAGTGGTCATGAATCGCGTCCGGAGCGGGGCATACCCCAATACCATCCATGGCGTTATCTATGCGTCAGGTCAGTTTACACCTGCGCAGAGCGGCAAGGTGAACAGAGTATATGAGTCCGGCAAAATCAAGGAAAGCTGTATTCTGGCGGCTCAGGAGGCTCTCTCAGGCGTATCCAATGTGGGCGATCTGACCCACTTCCGCCGAAACAACGGACGTGAGGGTCTGGTGATCGGCAACCATGTATTCTATTAATTAAAACGCAGTGCGAAAAGCACGATGGATTTGGCCATCGTGCTTTTTTTTCCACATAAAATGATTGCGCCCAGGGGCAGAGTGTAGTATATTATTTATAACCTCATTTGAGAGCGGAGAAGAGCAATAAAGGAGGATGCAAATGAAAGAGATCATTTTTTGGCTGATCCTGCTGATTATCTGTATTGCTGTGGAAGTGCCAACCCTGGGCCTGACGACGATCTGGTTTGCGGGCGGCGCTCTGGCTGCCATATTTATGGCTGTGATAGGAGCGCCGATCTGGCTGCAGGCGACAGTCTTTATCGTGGTGTCCCTGGTTCTGCTTTTCTTTACCAGACCCATTGCCGTCAAATATTTTAACAAGGACCGGGTAAAGACTAATGTGGAGAGCATGGTGGGGCGTCAGGCCATCGTAATCAGTGAGATCGACAACCTGCAGGGCATTGGTCAGGTGACGGTGGGCGGCCAGGAATGGAGTGCCAGAAGCGCAGAGGATCAGGTAAAAATTGTCGTGGGAGCGGTGGTAGTAGTGGTGGCCATCAACGGCGTCAAGTTGATTGTCCGGGATATATCCCAAGAGCAGCTGCTGCAGAATCCCACACAGGCAGACGCCAAGTAGGCAGAAGGAGGAAGAAATGTTAGGTATTTTAGGTTATGCGTTAGTTGTACTTGTGATTTTAGTTTTATGCATCTTTGTATCCTGTATTAAGATCGTGCCCCAGGCACAGGCCTTTGTCGTGGAGCGGCTGGGCGCATATCAGGGGACATGGTCCGTGGGCTTTCATGTAAAAATGCCTTTTCTGGATCGTGTAGCGAGAAGGGTGAATCTGAAGGAGCAGGTGGCAGATTTCCCGCCCCAGCCCGTGATTACCAAGGATAATGTAACCATGAGGATCGACACGGTAGTGTTCTATCAGATAACGGACCCTAAGCTGTTTACCTATGGCGTGGAAAATCCTATGATGGCTATCGAGAACCTGACAGCCACCACGCTGCGTAACATTATCGGTGATCTGGAGCTGGACCAGACGCTGACCAGCCGTGAGACCATCAACACGAAGATGCGGGCCGCTCTGGATATCGCTACCGATCCCTGGGGTATCAAGGTGAACCGCGTGGAGCTGAAGAATATCATTCCTCCCGCAGAGATTCAGAACGCCATGGAGAAACAGATGAAGGCGGAGCGTGAGAGACGTGAGGCTGTCACCCGTGCAGAGGGTGAAAAGAAGGCCAAGATTCTGGAGGCCGAGGGCGCCAAGGAGTCCGCAATTCTGCGGGCCGAGGCCGACAAGCAGTCTGCTATTCTGAGAGCGGAGGCACAGAAGGAGAAGATGATACGCGAGGCGGAAGGTGAGGCGGAGGCCATTTTGAAGGTGCGTCAGGCCAATGCAGAGGGTATCCGTCTGCTGAAGGAGGCTGGAGCTGACGAGGCGGTGTTGAAGATCAAGAGCCTGGAGGCGTTTGAGAAGGTGGCGGACGGCCAGGCGACCACGATCCTGCTGCCCGCGGAGCTGCAGGGTATCGCAAGCCTGGCAACGGCTTTCAAGACAGTGAGCCAGCAGCCGCAGAAGTAAAAATGTGTTTCAGGGGGCAGACCGTTGCGGGCTGCCCCTTTTTGTACGGCGATCCCCAGGGCTTTCACCTCTTGAAAAATAATGGAAAATGCAGTATAGTAATTCATATCTATAGTAAACGACATTAGAAATTTCAATGTGGTTTACTATAAGAGAGAATATGGCATGGATATGCGGAAAGAGGAAGATATGGATTTAAAGGGACGGGATTTTCTCAAACTTTTGGACTATAGCGCGGAGGAGATTTTGTATCTGCTGGATCTGGCGGCGGAGCTGAAGGAGAAGAAGAAGAAGGGCATACTGGTGGATACTTTGCGTGGGAAGAATGTGGCCCTGATTTTTGAGAAGACCAGCACCAGAACCCGGTGCGCCTTTGAGGTGGCGGCCCATGATCTGGGAATGGGAACCACCTATCTGGACCCCAGCGGCTCACAGATCGGCAAGAAGGAGAGTATTGCGGACACGGCGAAGGTGTTGGCCAGTATGTTCGAGGGGATTGAATACAGGGGCTATGGGCAGGAGATCGTGGAGGAACTGGCGAAATATTCCAAGGTGCCGGTGTGGAACGGTCTGACCAACGAGTTTCATCCCACACAGATGCTGGCGGACGCGTTGACGATACGGGAGCATTTTGGGTATTTGAAGGGTATTAAGCTTACTTACATGGGGGATGCGCGGTACAATACGGGCAATTCCCTGATGGTGCTGTGCGCCAAGTTGGGGATGCATTTTACAGCCTGCACCAGCGCAAAATATTTTCCTGAGGAGAAATTGGTGAAACAGTGTGAGGAGCTTGCGGCTGTCAGCGGCGGCAGCGTCACGCTGACCGAGGACGTGGAGGCCGGCACCAAGGGGGCGGATGTGGTCTGTACCGACGTGTGGGTGTCCATGGGAGAGCCGGACGAGATCTGGGCGGAGCGCATTGCGGATTTAAAGGATTATCAGGTGAACAAAAAAGTCATGGACAATGCGGGACCCAAGGCGATTTTCATGCACTGCCTGCCCGCCTTCCACGATCTGAAGACCAAGATCGGCGCTCAGGTGGGAGAGAAGTTCGGCATCACGGAGATGGAGGTGACGGACGAGGTGTTTGCCTCGGAGCAGTCCCTGGTGTTTGAGGAGGCCGAGAACCGTATGCACACGATCAAGGCTGTGATGGCGGCCACGCTGGGCTGGGATAGCGGGAAAGAGAACCGATGAAGGCAGAGATACTGGCCCTGCTGCGGGAGAGCGGGGATTATATCTCCGGGCAGGAGCTGTGCAGCCGTTTCGGCGTGACGCGCTCCGCAGTCTGGAAGGCGGTAGGGCAGCTGAAAAGAGAGGGCTATGAGATCGAGGCGGTGCAGAACCGGGGCTACAAGCTGGTGGCCGCCGAGGTCTATGGGGAAAACGAGCTGCGCAGCCGCATTCACACCGCATGGGCGGGCGCGGAGCTGCATTTTCAGCGGATCACCGGCTCCACCAATCTGTTGGCGAAACAGGCTGGTGAGGAGGGAGCATCCCACGGAGCGCTGTTTGTGGCGGACGAGCAGACCGCCGGAAGGGGACGGCGGGGCAGAAGCTGGCAGTCGCCCCCGGGAGCGAATATCTATTTTACCATACTGCTGCGGCCCGATTTTCAGCCTAACCAGGCGTCCATGCTGACGCTGGTGATGGCTCACAGTGTGGCGGCCGCCATTCGTCGGCTCACCGGCTTGGAACCGGGTATCAAATGGCCCAACGATGTGTTGCTGGAGGGCAGAAAGATCTGTGGTATTTTGACGGAGATGAGCCTGGAGCGGGAATATATTCACTATGTGGTCTGCGGCGTGGGCATTAATGTGGCGCAGCAGGAGTTCCCGGAGGAGATACGGGAGCACGCCACCACGGTGGAGGCAGTCTGCGGACGGCATATATCAAAGGGGGAGCTGCTGCAGTATGTGATGGAGGCGTTTGAGCGGGACTACGATGCCTTTGCGGCGGCCGGGGACCTGACGCCGCTGCTGGAGAGCTACAATCGAATGCTGGTGAACCGTGACCGCAGCGTGCGGGTACTGGACCCCAAGGGAGAGTGGGAAGGTATCGCCAGAGGTATCAATTCCAGAGGGGAATTGCTGGTGGAGAATGCGGAGGGCGCCGTGACGGCAGTGTATGCGGGTGAGGTGTCAGTCCGGGGAATCTATGGATATGTGTAGGACATGCGGGGAAAGTGAGCGATGGAACAGGAGAGAGTAGTGCTCTGCGGCGCCAACGCCTATGAGCGGAAATATTATTTTAACCAGATGTTTAAAGGGATCCCGGAATCTATTCAGGAGGAGCTGCACATCATCTGTGTACTGTTCACCGAGGAGGTGGGGGGCGTGTTCACTATCGTGTTTGAACCGGACGGCTCCGTGTTTCTGGAGACCAATGCGGACGACGACGATATTTATTATGACGAGATCAGCAGCGGTCTGCTGGTGTCGGAAATTCGCAGAAAACGGCAGGAGCTGCTGGAGTCTCTGAGCCTGTACTACAGAGTTTTTGTCCTGAAAGAGGATCTGAGCGAGAAAGATATGGAGGGCTGATATGATCTTAGTAGTGGATGTAGGAAACACAAATATAACCTGTGGAGTGTACGGTGAACGGGAGATGAAAGCTACCTTTCGGATGACCACCAAGACGCCCCGGACTTCAGACGAATACGGGGTAATAATGTGCCAGCTTATGGGCGCCAGAGGTATTAAGCCCCAGGCGATCGAGGGCATGGTGATAGCGAGCGTGGTGCCGGACGTGATGCACTCTCTGATGGGAGGAATCAGCCGCTATGTGACCAATCAGACGCTGGTCGTGGGCCCGGGAACCAAGACAGGAATCAAGATCACCACGGAGGACCCCAGAACCATCGGCGCAGACAGGATCGTGGATGCGGTGGCAGCTTACGAGAGATACGGCGGCCCCATTCTGGTCATTGATTTCAACACGGCTACCACCTATGATTATGTGACTGGGCAGGGACATTTTGCGGCAGGCATCACCGCTCCGGGCATTCGGATCAGCTCCGAAGCGCTGTGGAGAGAGACGGCGAAACTGCCTAATATAGAGATCAAAAAGCCCAAGTCCATACTGGCCCAGGAGACCATCAGCAGTATGCAGGCGGGGCTGGTATATGGTCAGATCGGCCAGACGGAGTACATTATCAACAAGGTGAAGGAGGAGACCGGAATCCCGGATTTGAAGGTGGTTGCCACCGGAGGATTGGGACGCCTGATTGCGGAGGAGACCGACACCATCGATTTCTATGACCCGTATCTGACGCTGGACGGCCTGCGGATAATTTACGAAAAAAACAGAAACAAATAAAGGTGTATAACATGCGTGCGTTACAGATCGGGAATGTGACTCTGAAAAATAATGTAATATTGGCTCCTATGGCAGGTGTTACGGACCTGCCATTTCGCATATTGTGCAAAGAGCAGGGCGCAGGGCTGATCTGCATGGAGATGGTCAGCGCCAAAGCCATCTACTATCAAAACAAGAACACGGAGCAGCTGCTGGAGATCCACCCGGAGGAGACGCCGGTGTCCCTGCAGCTCTTTGGATCGGACCCGGATATTATCAGCGAGATGGCAAAGCGGATCGAGGAGCGGCCCTTTGCCGTTCTGGACCTGAATATGGGCTGCCCGGTCCCCAAGGTGGTAAACAACGGAGAAGGCTCGGCGCTGATGAAAAATCCAAAGCTGGCGGAAGAGATATTGACCAAGCTGGTGAAAGCCATTCAAAAGCCGGTGACGGTAAAAATCCGAAAGGGCTTTGACGAGGAGCATGTCAATGCGGTGGAGATTGCCCGGATTGCCGAGAACTGCGGCGTGGCGGCGGTGGCCGTGCACGGGCGTACCAGGCAGCAGTACTACAGCGGGAGGGCAGACTGGGATATCATTGCGGCGGTCAAGGACGCCGTGGGAATCCCTGTGATCGGTAACGGGGACGTGACAGACGGCGAATCGGCGGAGGCTATGTTAAAATACACGGGCTGCGACGGTGTTATGATTGGCAGAGCGACCCAGGGCAACCCCTGGATTTTCCGGGAGGTGACGCAGTATCTGGAGACGGGGGCGATTTTGCCCAGACCCCAGCCGCAGGAGGTAAAGGAGCTGGTGCGACGGCATGCGGCGCTGCAGCTGCAGTACAAGGGCGAGTACACGGCGGTGCGGGAGATGCGCAAGCATTTGGCCTGGTACACGGCGGGGTATCCCCATTCGGCCCGTTTCCGGCAGACTATCAATACCATGGAGACCATGGAGGAATTGCTGGCGGGGCTGGAGGAGATTTTCGCCTGAGAAGGCCCATGCATATTTTCACGTTGAACCACATAGATTAGTCATTGAAAAATCCCGGATGAGCGTGGAGACAGGATGGAACATGTGGTATATTTGGCGGTGAAAAAGGCAAATAAGGGGAACCGGGAGCCGGTGGCGATGGAGTGCCTGCAGCTGGACCAGATGGTGGTGAGCCGTGTGACGTTGTTGGAGGCCTACCTGGAGGCATGGCGCCATCCCTCCCATGTGTGCGGCGTGATATGGGACAAGATCAAAGAGCGCTGCGGGGAGGACGCAGGGCTGCGGGAACAGCACCGGCATTTTCCGGACTATCAGGTCTGGGACAGGAGCTTTCAGTGGTATCTGCAGAGACGTCAGCTGACAGGAGAGTGGCTGCGGGTGTTGCACATTCCCGTGTTTGAGCAATACGGCGGTCAGGAGCAGGTGAAGACCTTTATGGATCATGTGGAGGGATGGCGGGAATTTACCCAGATACTGGTGCTGGGCTATGATCCGGGCATGAGGGATTGGCTGCCCAGGCTGGCGCGGCGTGTCAGGGGTATTCATTTCTATCTGGATCATGAACCCAGGGACATGGGCGAAGCGCAGGAACAGATTGACGAGGAATACGGACTTGTGACGCAGTGGCGCATACTGGCGGGGGAGTCCTATCCGGGCCTGAGCCAGTATCTGCGCGGCTATGAGACGCCCTGCCTGGTGCTGGATTTCACTGGCCGGGGGGATATTCCGGTGACGGGGCTTAAGCCCGGCAGCATGTGGTGGGATATGGGGGCTGTGGAGGAGAAAAGGCATCTGTTGGAGGATCGGCCTCTGGGGGTGCGGTATGTGTCGCTGCGGACGCTGTGGCGTGACCTGGTGTAGCAAGAACTTCTAATTGCTCACAGCAAAGGCTGTTTCGCAAAGAAGTTCTAATCCTACACCTGAAGAATGCCTGAGTAGCGGCATTCTTCACCTGAATAGGGGTGCTGAAAAGTGGGCGGTGTGTTATTACAGTAAGAGGTACTTGACACCACCTGGAAAATTCAGTATAATCGGGGTGCCGTTTAGGAAAATTGGGAGATTACAATAAATATAAAAAGAAGGAAGGGTATTGTAAAATGCAGGAAAAGAAAAATATTCTGACCTATGAAGGTCTGAAAAAGTACGAGGAAGAGCTTCACGAGCTGAAGGTGGTAAAACGCCAGGAGGTGGCTCAGAAGATCAAGGAGGCCAGAGAGCAGGGGGATCTGTCCGAGAATGCCGAGTATGACGCGGCCAAGGACGAGCAGAGAGATATTGAGGCCCGTATCGAGGAACTGGAGAAAATCCTGAAAAATGCCGAGGTTGTGGTGGAGGAAGAGGTTGATCTGGATCAGATCAGCATCGGCTGCCGCGTGACACTGCTGGACATCGAGTACAGCGAGGAACTGGAGTACAAGATCGTTGGTTCCACCGAGGCTAACAGCTTAAAGGGTAAAATCTCCAACGAAAGCCCCGTGGGCAAGGCGCTGCTGGGCAAAAAGATCGGTGACACTGTGGAGGTGGAGACCCAGGCGGGCGTGTATTCTTACAAGGTGCTGGAGATTCAGAGGAGTAATTAGAATGGCAGAAGAAAAGAACAATCAAGTTAATCAGGAACAGCAGCAGGATATCGGCCAACTGCTGAAGGTGAGAAGAGAAAAGCTGGCAAGTCTCCAGCAGGCGGGCAAGGACCCCTTTCAGATCACCAAATATGACGTGACACATCACAGCACGGATATTAAGGAAAACTATGAGCAGCTGGAGGGCAAGACCGTCCGCATTGCGGGGCGTGTGATGTCCAAGCGTATTATGGGCAAGGCGTCCTTCTGCAACATTCAGGACCTGCCCGGCAATATTCAGTGTTATGTGGCAAGAGACAGCATCGGCGAGGAGCCTTACGCAGATTTCAAGAAATATGACGTGGGCGATATTGTGGGTATCGAGGGAGAGGTGTTTACCACCAAGACGGGAGAAATCTCTGTCCATGCCTCCAACGTGACCCTGCTGACCAAGAGTCTGCAGATTCTGCCGGAGAAATATCACGGACTGACCAACACGGATATTCGTTACCGCCAGAGATACACGGATTTGATTATGAATGCGGAGGTAAAGGATACCTTTATAAAGCGTTTCCGAATTATCAAGGAGATCCGCAATTTTCTGGATGAAAGAGGATTCATGGAGGTGGAGACCCCCATGCTGGTGCCCAATGCGGGCGGCGCTGCGGCCAGACCTTTTGAGACGCACTACAATGCGCTGGACGAGGACGTAAAGCTGCGCATCTCGCTGGAGCTGTATTTAAAGCGTCTGATTGTGGGCGGCATGGAACGTGTCTATGAGATCGGCAGAGTATTCCGCAACGAGGGCGTGGACACCCGTCACAACCCGGAATTTACGCTGATGGAGCTGTATCAGGCGTATACGGACTACGAGGGCATGATGGAGCTGACAGAGAGCATGTTCCGCTATCTGGCCCAGACTGTATGCGGCAGTACCACCATCACCTACAATGGCATGGAGATCGACTTTGGCAAGCCCTTTGAGCGCATCACCATGAACGACTGCATCAAGAAGTATGCGGGCGTGGACTTTGACACGGTGGAGGGCGATGAGGCCGCCAAGGCCCTGGCGGACCAGCACCATATTGAGTATGAGGCCCGCCACACCAAGGGTGATATCATTAACCTGTTCTTTGAGGAGTACTGCGAGAAGAATCTGGTGCAGCCCACTTTTGTGATGGATCATCCGCTGGCCATCTCCCCGCTGACCAAGAAAAAGCCCGACGACCCGGAGAAGGTGGAGCGCTTTGAACTGTTTATCAACACATGGGAGATGTGCAACGCCTATTCGGAGCTAAACGACCCCATTGATCAGAGAGAGCGTTTTGCGGCCCAGGACGCCGCCTTTGCCGCCGGGGACGAGGAGGCTAACCACACGGACGAGGACTTCCTGAACGCCCTGGAGATCGGTATGCCGCCCACAGGCGGTATCGGCTACGGCATTGATCGGTTGGTGATGCTGCTGACCGACAGCCCGGCTATCAGGGACGTGCTGCTGTTCCCGACGATGAAGTCATTGAATTAAAGGGAGTGCAGAACATTAGACTGTAAATAGACAATATACGAAAGGGATTTGTATGAAAAAGTGTTTTTTACTTTTATTTACTTTACTCTTTATACTATCTGGATGTTCCTCAAATAAGTCTAATGAAATTAGTGTAGATAATCCATATGAAATTATAAAAGGTACATCTACATTATCTTACTATGATACAAAAGACAGCATTGAAATAAGTGGTTTTAATGTGCTGGAAAATAGTTTACAAAACGCGGTAGACAAGAATAATAATATTATTGTTAATGACAGTGGGGCAATTAGATGTATAACTGTTGTCGATGATACGGTAAAAACATTTCGGTCAATATCGACTGGCGATGAGATTGCCAAAATAGAAGAGACTTTTAACTACGAATACCAATTTGGTAATGACTACACGGTGCTTTTTAATAATGATACAGAAGTAGATCCTGCCAGTCAAAAAAAGGAGGATACTTGGATTTGGATCACATATTATACGGATGGTACTCAAATCACCTCGATACGGATATACGACGTAAAATATGGAAGAGAGATGCGATAATAAGTTTTACACCATAGGGGTGATATTCAAGAAATCAGCCCCTTGCAAATCCAAAATATCTATGCTATTATTTGTTCGTTGGCAATAAGAAAGATTAATCAGCGAAAGGAGGGCTTGCCATGCGGAAGAATCAAACGAACAAAAACGGAATACAGAAACAGACAATCAAAGGTATGGCAGTCCTCACTCATCACAGATAGATTTATTCTATTTATGGCGACAGAATGAGGATTTGAAAAAGCACCTTTGAGGTGCTTTTTTAGTGCGCATTTTTAAGGAGACAATAGTGTGAGAAGAACTTCTAATTGCTCACAGCAAAGGCTGTTTCGCAAAGAAGTTCTAAGTCTCACACTTGAGAAATGCAGGACTTGCATGGCAAGTCCAAAAAGGCATTTCTCATCTGGATTTGAGACGCCGCAGAGCGGCATTATGGAGGTTAATATGAAAATAGTAAAAGGTATCTATGCCGAAGCGATAATATATACGGATGACGTGGAAGAGTATGCGGAGGCACAAGTCAAAATGATATGCGACAACGAGGTCGCAAAAGGCAGTACAATCTGCATGATGCCCGACATCCATCCCGGCAAAATCGCCCCGATCGGACTTTCCATGACGGTTGAAGATAAAATAATTCCGCAGCTTTTAGGTGTGGATATAGGCTGTGGAATGACCTGTGTAAAATTGAATAAGAGTAATGTGGAGTTTCAAAAACTGGACAGGATCATCAGGGAAAATGTGCCGTCGGGATTTTCCATACGAAAGGAGCCTCACTATATGGCGGAGGAATTTTCTTACGAAGGACTCCGCTGCATCAGGCACATTAACAAGCAGAAGGCGCAGAGAAGTCTCGGCACGCTCGGCGGCGGCAACCACTTTATAGAGCTTGACAGGGGAGCGGATGACAGTATGTACCTTGTAGTGCACACGGGCAGCAGACATTTGGGAGAGGAAGTGGCAGAATATTACACGAAAATCGCTGATGTTTCTCTGAGGCAGCAGGGCAGAGCGGTCCCCTATTATATGAGCTATCTGGAAGGAGACGATAAGGACGCCTATGTTGAGGACGTGCAGATCATTCAGCGCTATGCCGAATGGAACAGGCAGATCATCGTCAGGGAAATCCTGAAGGGGATGAAATGGAAAGCGGTGGAGCAGTTTTCGGTCGCGCACAATTATCTGGACTCTTCGGGGATACTCCGCAAAGGCTCTGTTTCTGCCCGAGATGGAGAGAAGGTCATCATCCCGGCCAATATGAAGGACGGAATCCTCCTGGGGGTTGGAAAAGGCAATGCAGAGTGGAACTATTCGGCGCCGCATGGCTCCGGCAGGAGATTGAAACGTGAGGATGTAAAAAATCGCTATACGGTGTCGGACTTTAAAAAGGAGATGAAGGGCGTATACAGCAGCTGCGTGGGGGCGGATACGCTGGATGAGGCTCCCTTTGCCTACCGCTCCATAACAGAGATTGCGGAGCAGATCAAAGACACCGTCCAGATAACGGAAATATTGAAACCAGTCTATAATTACAAGGCAGGAAGCAGGAAATAGCATACTCCCGAACAGCGCACTGATCCATGTTCGGACAGCAAAGCGGCCGAATATGGATCACTGGCGTTGTGTGCTGTCAGGGAGTATGCGGAACTCTAAATAGGAGGCAGTTTACTATGATAGTTCAGATCAGCGCCGGGCAGGGACCGGCCGAATGCCAGCTGGCAGTTGCAAAACTGTTTGAGGCATTGAAAAAAGAATATGGACATTTGGAGATTGTATCAGATACCAAAGGGTACGAGAAGGGTTGTTTTGACTCAATTTGCTTTCGGACGGAGCATGATTTAAGCGGCCTTGAAGGAACGGTATTGTGGATCTGCAAAAGTCCGTTTCGTAAGAATCACAAGAGAAAAAACTGGTATGTGGATGTGAGCGTTATACCGGAACAGACGGAGATCGTGGCGGACAGGGAATACCGCATCGAAAAGTTTCACTGCGGAGGCAAGGGCGGACAGAACGTGAATAAGGTGGAGTCGGGAGTGCGGGTCACACATATCCCGACAGGACTTACAACCCAGTCTACTGAGGAGAGGAGCCAGTTTCAGAATAAGCAAAGGGCCATGGAGAGAATGCAGGAAAAGCTTGCGAGCTTACAGCGGGAGCAGAAGGAAAAACAGGTCAATGCCGCCTGGAGGGAACATGCCCGCATCGTCAGAGGAAATCCGATACGCATTTACGAGGGAGAGAAGTTTGTCTTGAAAAGGGTTTGTTTATAATACCACTTTTAAAGTAAAATGCGTCATACTTTTTACAGAAAGCCACAATGGAGCGGGTGCCGATCCCGTGTTTTTTCTTTCCAGTATTATTTTCAAATGGCATGAGTATCTCCTTTTTTGAACCAGTAATCAGCCCACTGTGATTTGACTGTTTCATAGGTGCGGCGTGGGATGGGAACAAGGCGTCTCCCGTCCAACAATATGTCTGACTTTGTAATTTCTGTTACATGGTAAGGGTTTACCACGAAGGAAGAGCCGACTATAAGAAAGCCATGCTGAGAAAGAAGCGGAGAGACGGCACTTTGGAATGTACCGTTAAAGGTTACGCCGTCTATCACGGTGTCGTCGTTCAGGTAGTAGCGGACGAAACGGTTTACTCGCTCCGCATAGCGGATATTGTGGACAGGAACTATGCGGGTGGAGCCGGGAGTTTTAATGGAAATGGTTTCTGTCAGGGAACGGTTCAGGCGGTTCATTGCTTTGTCCATACACCGGGAAAACTGATTGCTGTTAATTGGTTTCAAAAGATAGTGCAGAGCATCCGTGCTGTAGGATTCCAAAGCAAAGTCAGGGGAGGAAGTCAGATAGATAATCAGACCGTCGTCACCTTGTTCCCGCAGGGCAGCGCCTAACTGTATGCCGTTAATATCGGGCATAATAATGTCCAGTATGTAGATATGAAAGGATTCGTATGTGTCAATATAATCCAGCAGTTCCCTGCCGGAAGAAAAGCAGGAAATCGCAAAAGAAACAGAAGAGGTCTTCTGCTGGTATTCTGCCAAAAGTTTTTGTGTTGTTTCGTGACTTGCTGTTTCATCGTCACATAGGGCAACTCGAATCTGCACTGCGCCCCCTCCTTTTTGCCAATTTTACAAAAAACGATACCTTATTTACAATTACGTCCCTAAAGGATAAATAATGTGCTAAAATATCGAAAATAGTTTAGCAAAAATCGTGTTATGTGTCAATCAGAACGAAATTCATATGCAAAGGCGGTAGCTGTAAATTTGCTTGTGCAGCAGAGAGAGTAAGAAACATTTGACAGCGAAACAAGAAAGAAGTAGACTTAAGAGAGATAGGTTTGGGCAGATCTAAAGCGGGAGTTCTATTCGACTCTCCAACGGATTACGGGAGCAGGCGGCTGGGGTGAACGAGTTGATTTGACCGACAGATGAAAAGATGAAAGCATGAAAGGGACGGGACAGATGAGTAAGGCAGAAAAAAACAATTTTTGGGGCAGCATTAAGGGAAACATTATCTCCTATGTGGCGCTATGTACCGCGTTTATCATAGCGGTAACGGCTACGCTCAACAGCATTGTGATGAGGAATATGCTGATAACCAGCGGACATAACGCGCTCACGGAGGAAGCGGAGAATACCGGTAAACTGATTAACGAGTGGCTTGTTAGGCAGGCGTACATTGTCGATACGATGAAAAGCGGGCTTGAGACGATGGATCGGGATGACATGGGAGCGATTATGGATTATCTGGGGGTCAATCTTTCTCAGAATCCGGACGCCCTGATGTACTATTGCTGCCTGGGCTTTGACGGAGGGGTCTTCCCAGCGGATCATTCTTCCCTGGACCTTGATCCCACGACAAGGGGCTGGTGGATCGATGCGGTAGGGAAGGGCAGTTTGATCTATACAGAGCCTTACACGGACTTCGCCACAGGACAGATGATCGTATCCATAGCGGAACCCTTTATCCTGGACGGCGAGCAGGCAGTGGTTCTTGCGGACATCACCATTGACAGCCTGATTGAGATGGTGCATGGCATGGGAGAGGATGAGAGTGTGCAGACCTTTCTGCTGGCCGGGGATAACAGTGTAATTACCCATGAAAACAAGGAATATCTGCCCAGGGAAGAGGGCAATACGATTTTGTCGGAGGTGCTTGCCATTGATCTTGACAGGACGGATGTGTCTGTCTTCCGGGATTATGACAGCGTATCCAAATATTGTGTTGTGCGGGAAATAGAGACGACGGGCTGGCAGATCGGAATCACACAGCCGGTTTCCGTGATCAGCCGTGAGGTCAGGAACAGTCTGATATTTCCGCTGGCGGTGGATATTATCCTCCTGGCGGTGTTCATCATTCTGTTAAATATCGTGGTAAGCCTTCTCTTGAAACCGATGGCGGAAATGAAGTCATTCATTAAGAATAAAGTAATTGGGGCGAAGAACTGCGTAACGGAGAAAAGCGAGGTCAGAGAAATCAGCTATCTCATTAAGGAGCTGGAGAGCCGGGTGATTTCGACCATACAGAAGACACAGCAGGAGGCCGGACTCATCCGCGCTATGATCTCAGAGACGGACAGCCATGTGTCGGATATGAACGGCAACATTGTGGAGATCAGCGCGACCATGGAGGAGACCGGGGCAAGCGTGACCTCACAGACGGCCAGCATCAGCGAGATCGACGAGAATTGCCAGGATGTGGCGAAAGCCATGGATGAGCTGGTCAGGAGCACACGGACTATCACCGAGCGGGCAAACGAGATCATTATGAGGGTGGAGCAGACGGTTCCCGAACTGCTCGACGACAAGAAAAATGCCATTGATATCACGATGGACAGCAAGAAAAATCTTGAGAGCGCCATTGAGGAGACAAAGGAAATCGGAAAGATCGTAGAGGTGTCCGAGGCGATCAGCGCCATTGCGGAGCAGACGAATCTGTTGGCGCTCAACGCTTCCATAGAAGCGGCGAGGGCAGGGGAAGCCGGAAAGGGCTTTGCCGTGGTGGCGGATGAGATCAATAAGTTGAGCACTACCACCGGGGACGAGATTGAGAAAGTAAACGCACTGGTTGGGAAGGTCATGGAAAGTGTGAACAAGCTTTCTGCCGCAAGCAACAGGATCATCACCTTTTTGGATGAGATCGTACTGAAAGACTACGACAAGCTGGAAGCGCTTGCAGGCAGTTATAAGGAGGATGCGGACTATTATGTGGAGATCAGCAATGTGCTGGGAACACATATTGGGGACTTGAGCGCATCCATCGCCAACATCAATCAGATTATTGAGACGATTGACGTTTCGCAGAAGGAGCTGGACGGGGCGGTTCAGTCGGTCAATGAAAATCTGCAGAAGATCACGAATGCCAGCGAGAATGTCTCAGCGGAGACCAAGGACGTCATGAAGAGCGTTACATCCCTGCAGGAGACGATGGGACAGTTTAACTTATAACAGTAAATCTCCCAGAATCAGGAGGTGTACCCATTGAGCAATCTTCACATGATGAAAAATCCCTGGGCGGTGGCGAAAACCACCGTCCAGTGCCAACACTGCAGCAACGTGTATTCCGCCCAGAGAATCAACTGTTTCGATATCCGCCTTTGGCCGGAGGGCAGAGAGGTGCTGGATAAAGGTGAATTTTTTCATCCCGTCTGTCCCCAGTGCGGGGCGCAGGCGGAGATCTCCTACCCCAGCCGCTATATTGACAGGGAGCTGGGAATTGCGGTCGTGCTGACGCCGGGTATTGAGAATCAGGATACCGGCGAACTTTTGACACGCATGAACCGCAATCTGGAAGGGCTTGCGCCGGACGGCATGGAACACCGGGCCGTGGGCAATTTTTACGCAATGGCGGAGCAGCTGCGCATCCATCGGCACAATTTGAACGATAAGGCTATACAGCTTTTGAAACCGCTTATCATCGGGAATCTGCAATCCCAGGGCCTTGAGGTGTGGAACGGTTTCTTCATGGGCCTGCTGCACCCGGAAGGGACACGGCAGCTGGAGAGCACCATGTATGTATCCACACAGCAAAACGAGGACACGGTGTACACCGAGGACGTCTATCAGTTTGACATCTATCTCACAAATGGAGACATTATCCCCCAGGGTATCAATGACACCGCCTATCAAATCGTCATGAACATTCTGAAAAGCAAAGGGTTTAAGGAGGATGACGGCGGGTTCCATCTCTATGATTTGTCATGGGCGATCGACGTTCATAACAGTCTGAGGCAGAACTGAGGGGGCGGAATAGATGAAATCAGACATTGTGAAAAAAGCGGAACAGTTGTACCATTCGGGAAATGTGCAGGAGGCGCTCCGATACTACGCCACCTGTCTGTGGCGCGGCGAGGAAAACAGCACGGAGCTTTTGGCCGCATGGCTTGGAGATAAGGACCTGGTGGCGAAGGCCGGGGAACATGCGGTGTGTACCTTTATCGCCTCTGTTCTGTTTGCCATTGACCGATGTGAGGAGCCGCTGCGCACGCAGCTGTGGACGCTCTGCGAGAATGCCCTTGACCGCATGGAGCAGTGCGGGGACAGGCAGGATACCACAGACAGATATGTGGTGGAGTGCAATCTGTACCGTCATCAAAAGAAACCCGAAAAGGCTTTGGAGATAATCTTAAAAGGGCTTGCCAGGGGCGTCACCGTTTCAAGGTACACCTTTGCGGGGCTGACCTACCTCGATTTGGAGCAGGAGGAGGAAGCGGAAAGATATATCGCATTGGGGTATCAGGCCGATCCGTCCAATGCCGCCGCCTACAATGATCTGGGCGATTACTATTTTAACAGGAGACGCTGGCAGAAGGCGGGCGAGTGCTATTACAAGGTGTTGGAGACGGGGGATTACAGCGACTGCACCTGGGCGGAGCCCTCGTGGATTTTCTGTTGCTTTATGGCGGACGCCGACCCATATGAGCTGGAGCGGCTTGCGATGTGCGCGGCTGTGGACGTCAATAATGACCGTGCGCAGAGGCTTTGCCGGATGGCTGCAATGGAGCGGCTGACGCCCAATGTGGATTATCTGGATTACAGCAGAGAGAGTATTATCAACGCTGTGCGCAGCATACGCGAGAGCAATAATGTGTCGGGCGTTGTCAGCTGCGGCGTCTCCTGCCAGGAGTCCGCAAGCAGCATCAATGCGGTACATCTGGGGCTGGAGCAGATATATGGAAAACCTGCCTCCTTCGTCCTGTCCTCCGCCAAGGCGCAGAACCCGCCTCTGGACGAGACTCTGGACGAGGAGGGGATCGTCCTGTGGAATTATCAGGATATCAACGCTCCGGTCGCGGTCGTTCCCAGACCGTCGGATTATGTGAGCAGCCTGGTGGGAGAGCTGGCGGAGACAGATTTTTCTCTGGAAACCTGGTATGAAAACGCTGCGGGATACGCCGCAAAGCTCTCCGCGCAGCAGTGCAGCGAACTGTACGGCGTCATGGTCTATCCGCCCAGACAGAAAAACAATGAGATATTTGCCGAGGACTGGCTGTATCAGGTTCAGTTTGCGGCGGTGTGCATTCTGGCGCAGGTATCGCTCCATGAACTGGACAAAATCTGCAAGGGACAGCTTGACTGGCCGATCATCCCCGCGTTTACCCTCGCCGCATGGCTTGCCTCACGGGATTCCTCACATGTGCAGTGGGCGGAGAATCTTTTGAATATGGTGCAAAGCCGCATTTCACGGAGCAACTACTGCTTTTTTGAGTATGCGTATACCTGCGCGGCCTACCTGCTGCCGGGCAAGGAGGAGGAGTATTATACAAGGCTGTGGCAGTGGCGGCAGTCGCTGAGGGAGAGCTGAGAACGTGGCAGTATAGTTTTTGAGGCTAATTATAAATTTTGTATTGCAATTTTGAATCGTATGTGCTAGTCTCTTTTTAGAGCATATATTTCTTATCACTTTTGCAAAGCATTTCACTTTTCAAGATATCAGAAAATCTATGCTTAATTCAAAACATTTACAATTGAAAAAGCAGGAGATTTTGCGGATAAGTTTTTGAGAAGTGAATTTGTCTGGTATCTCCTGCGTGTTGGGAGGTACAAAATTGAGAAAAAAAGATGCAGAAGGGATATTTATTCCTCCAAAATCAGACGTTGCGTTCAAGGAACTGATGCGTAACGAAGAGGTGCGTAAGCACTTTATCAGCGATGTGATTGGCATTCCGCTGGATGAGATTAAATCAGTGCGGCTGGAGAACACGTTCTTGAGCAGGCGCAGCAGACAGGAAAAACAATGTATTTTGGATGTCCGAATGCAGCTTAACGATGAAAGTCGAATCAATGTGGAACTACAGATTCGGCGGATGGCCTGCTGGGATAAGCGCAGCCTGTTCTATCTGGCCAAGATGTATACGGATGATCTGTTCAGCGGGCAGCGGTATGAAGGTCTGAAGAAGTGTATTGTGATTGACATTCTGGATTTCTCCGGGGACGAGAATCCAGGTTATCACAAGGTGTATCATCTGCGGGATGCGGAGGGCAGACTGTATTCAGACCAGTTCGAGGTGCATATTATCGAGCTGAATAAGGAACTTATCGGAGACAGACTGGATGACTGGATACGCTTGCTGCGCGTAGGGAGCATGGAGGACTTGGAAAATATGCAGAGTGGAAATGCGGGAGTCACAAGGGCAATAGACGAGGTGAGAGTGATGAACTTGAGCAGGCGGCTGAGGGCATGGTATGATGCCCGCCAGAGAGATCAGCGTGACCGGTGGGCCATAGAGGACGCAATCAAAGAGGATGCATATAAGGAAGGCCAAGAGGCTGGAAAAGAGATTGGAGAAGAGAACGGTCAAAGGAACGGCCGCAGGCAGGATATCATGGATCTGCTGGAGGACTGGGGAGAAGTCCCTGGTGACATACGCGATCGCATCTATGCCGAGGAGGATACGGAAGTATTGCGCAAGTGGCACAAGGCGGCGGCCCGGGCAGAGGGCTTTGATGACTTTCGAACAAAGATGTAGCTAAGTTAAGGCATGTGAAGAGGTTTTGGATCTCCTCCACATGCCTTTTTTGTGCTACTCTATCCAATTAACTACATGTTCCACTATCTGATCCAGATATTCAAAGTGCAGATAATGGCTGCCCTCCAGGCGTATGACCTCTCCCTTGCCGTTTTCAGGCAGCACATCCCGGTGCAGCTGCTCCCAGATAGATAAAAGCTCGCAGTTGCTACCGGACACAAACTCCAGGACGGCGCACTGGTCGGGAAATCTCATGCCCCTTACAGCCTCCACGTTGGCGTCCAGGTATTTCATCTCATTCATAACCGTTTTGTTATAGGCGTTGTCGAGAGACAAAATCCGGTAAACCTCCAGTTCCCTTTCCGTGTACGGATAGGAGGTGTCTGCATAGATCGCTTTTTCTGGATGGCCTGCGGACAGCAGTCTGTTAAGGCCCACACCGTTCATGGCTTTCGTCAGATAGGCGGAGAGCTTGTTGATAGCCGTGATGCTGATGGGGAACGGCTGCTCATCATTCATGCCGGGGACAGAGGGGTCTATGCCGATAAAGCCCTTTACCTCCTCCGGGTACTGGTTGGCCCAGTAGAGGGAATACAACCCTCCAAGGGAGTGTCCCATCAGGTAGTACTCTTCATATCCCAGCGCCTGCGCACAGGCGTGAAGTTCGCTCACGACATTTTCGATGGTGCGGTCTGCGTCCGTCTGATCGGACAGCCCGTAGCCGAAGGGTTCTATTGTCACCACGAGGTAGTCCTGAGAGAGGGCGTTGGCGAGAGGCTCCAGCTCCAGCACAGGGGACGCGCAGCCAAGTCCCGACAACAGTATAATGACCGGGTTGGCCGGATCTCCCTTTATATCAACTCTCATACTCTTTCCGTTTACGGAAACTTCCTGGCCGTAGGCGTTCTGGATTTTGGATTTTGCCAAAAGCCGACATATGGAATTGATGATAATTCCAAGTACGATGCTTACCGCCAGCAGGAGCAGCAGCCATTTTAGTATTTTTCTGATTTTTCTCCACATGTTAAATTTCCCCTTTAAAATATGTATTGTGTATTATATAACGTGTATTGAGATATTGTTAAGACTTAAAGTATTATAATATATGACTTGCAAATTGGCAAGAGGGGATTGCAAAATGACTAATGTCAATTTGCAAAATTATTAATGTCAATTGAAAAATAAACGGGAAGAGGGTATGATTAATTAAGGTGAGCAAATTGTTTTGCAGAAAGGTGACGAGTGATGAAAGAGACAGTGAAGACACACGCCAACTCCATAGATTTTTTGCTGGAAAATGCGGGGCCTGTGATCCGCTACAGGCTCCGCAAGGAGATATTGGAAGACCTGACGCCCGGGGAGGAGGAGCGTCTGCTGGAGCAGATATACGAATTGCCGCAGTTTAAGCTGGTGCAGAGCTACGCCAAACCCGACGGCTATATTGGCAGCGGCATGCACAGCTGGGACAACTGGCGGGGACAGGTTCTCCACGAGACGCCCCTGCAGGACGGGGAGAACGCCGCAAGGCTACTGTCATACTATAGGATTCCCAAGGAGCATCCGCTGGTGGCGGGATTTGTGGCCGCCATGCGGGATGAGGAAATCCTGCGGAAAGAATTCTCCTACATTCCACCGGAAATTCCCCGCTATGAGAACCGTTTGGTGGGACTGAACAACGGAAACTGTCTGGCTGCCCTGCTGTACACCATGCAGGCCATGCTGGGATATGGGGATGACTATGAGGACCTGAGAGATTTTCAGCAGATTGCCCTCAAGGGCTTTGAACGGGTGGCCCAGGCTCCCTCTCTGGAGTCCATGACGAAATACGATCCCGGTGCGAAAAGAAAGCAGAACTATCCCTATATCGAGGCCGATGAGTACTTTCCCAATGCATACACGCTGACCATGCTGGCATACACGAAAAGCTGGCGAACGGAGGAAAACGTGAGGATGCTGGCGGAGGCGCTGAACCACATAAACGCCATCATGCGGCCGGACAATGATATGCATGTGCGCATCTGCGGCAAATACATGGCTCCCTGCTTTGCCATGGTCAGGCCCATAAAGACTTTCCGCCCCGACCTGATAGATACGATTAATTATCGGCGCATGCTCAGCGAGATCGCCATGCTGGGCGTGGGGAAACGGGCGGAGGTGATCAGGGAGTCCGCCGCCAATGTGGAGAAGGCCCTGGACGGAGACGGGGTGCTCAGAATGCGGTTTGACGTGCCGCATAATAAGAGGTATTCGCCCAAGTATGTGGAGTATCCGTCGCCCTATGGGGAGGTGCGACTGGAGGAGGATTATGGGCGGGAGACGGGGCTGCTGTGCGATTTGACTTTTTGGGGGGTGGAGTTTTTGGGGAGGGTGGAGGAAGGGTGAGAATGTGAAGAATGTAGAGAGATTTTTGGGAAGTGATTAGTAAGTGGTGAGCTGATGGAGATGTAGGCGGCCATGTGACTTGGATATAAAAGCTGAAACGGCTGTTTGTCCAGTTTGGATACATATAAGATTGTAGATAAGAAGAGAACAGATAAATTTATGGATTATTTAATCTACGTATTTTAGATAAAATATGTTGTGGTGCCGAAGGAAAAGAGGATTCTGTTGGGGGTTGAAGTATATATGGAGATTTGGCGAGGGAGAGGTTTTATATAATTTGCTATTAGTCATATGCGGAGTTCAAACATGTAGGATATATTAAATTTCCGAAAAGGCACTTGAATTTAGAATTGTGTAATAGTAAAATGTATAAGTAAACTTATATATATTATTGAGTATGATGAGATGACTTTTGGAGAATATTTTAAAAAATTAAGGAAATCAAAGCAGTTTACGCAAGAGGAAATTGCCTCGAAGACAGGAAAAAGCAAAATGTTGGTTAGTGGCATTGAAGCAGGAAGAAATGGTGCCTTTATAGATGAGTATCTTGAAATTATTGCTGAGGCATTTGCACTTTCATCAGTTGAAAAAGTAAACTGTTTTATGCAGCATCAAAAGCACGAGATCGCATTCCCGTCCATTTGTTGAATTATATGAACGATCATGATGAGATTTATGGTATGTTGGAAATCATGATCCCGGAAGAAATGGGAGCTGATTCGCTTCAAAAATCAAAGGATATGTGGAGGGAATGAAAAATGCTAAAAACGATTGATTTGTTTGCTGGAGCAGGAGGGTTGAGCTATGGATTTGAAACAACCAGAAGGTTTCATATTGTTGCAGCAGCTGAGAATAATCCATATGCGCGTGAAACGTATAAAATTAATCATGGCAACAGAAATATTTGTATGATAGAAGATGTCAAAGGTTTTGATTTTAAGCAGCTAGCAGATAGCCTCGGAGGGATTGATGTGGTTATTGGAGGTCCTCCATGTCAAGGATTTTCTAATGCGAATAGACAAAAAAATCATATTATTAGTATGAATAATTCGCTCGTAAAAGAGTATTTCCGCGCAGTTAGAGAGATTCAGCCTGTAGCATTTGTTATGGAAAATGTAAGTATGCTTTCATCGGACACACACAGATTTTATGATTCATCCATAGATCACGATGAGGTGATAAGCTTAGGTATAGAAATGAGGAAAGAAGATTTGATTATTGTTGAAGAGAACTATGGTGGGGTTGACTTCTTTGCCGCTCTTCAAGGTGAAGGGAATGTGTGTTATCGTATTCCAGATGACTTGCTCCATCTCATAAATATTTTATATAAAAATAGGAGAAGTAAAGATAGATTGCCTAAGTTTATAAAAAAGAATAGTATCATTATAAGGAGAAAAATAGAACAGTTTTTCAATGGAAATGGGTATGATTATGAAATCCTTCATAGGATTTCTGATGATATAGATACGGATGGAGTAAAAGATTTATTTGAGGAGCTTGGAAAATTTATAAAATTTCAGAAAAGTTTTCGGTTGAAGGAGGAGCTGGATTCTAATAAAATAAATTATACTATGGTACAAAATCCAAAGACTAAGAAAATTACGGCAATTCTATATTCGTATTCTGTGATAGAGTATGTTAATAAAATACTTGGTGATGCGTATATAAAAGATAGTGGTGAAGTCAATTCTTTATGGTTTGGAGTTCCCCAAGAAAGAAGAAGGTTTATTATGATGGGGGTGAGAGCGGATATTATTAAAGAAGGTGAGGTCAGGATTCCACGAGAAGAAGATTGTAAGTATGAAGAAGTAAGTGTTGGACAGGCTATATTCGACCTTGCAGGGTATGACGTTACGGCAGAATTGAATTGTGATGAAGTTCTCTATAGTGAACAGGATGATATATCGAACTATGCAAAGAAAATGAGAAAGGGCTCCAAGGGTGTTACAAATCATATCATACCTAAAACAAGAGAAACGGCACAAAAGAGATTTGCTGCTTTAAATGAGGGAGAGAATTTTCATAGGCTTTCATCAAAATTGAAAGAAAACTATGCAGATCCTGAGAGAACACAGAACAGCATATATTTAAGACTTGATTCTTCTCGGCCAAGTGGGACAGTAGTAAATGTAAGAAAGTCCATGTGGATACACCCAACAATTGATCGAGCAATAAGTGTAAGGGAGGCTGCTAGATTACAATCTTTTCCGGATTGTTTTGTCTTTAAGGGAACAAAAGATTCACAATATCAGCAGGTCGGAAATGCCGTGCCACCACTAATGGCTCAAGGAATAGCTCGAAGATTGCTAAAATATTTAAAGAATAATTTTACAATAAATTAATTTTAATCAAAATTTACTCGAGAGGCCATCTGCACGATTGGGCCTCTTTTTATGTGCATTTTTACATTTATACGAAAATCATTTGAATTTTATTTTAAAATTATTTAAAAAATAGCATAGAAAATAATTGACAAATAGGAGAACGCGTGATAGTATTAAAGCTACAAAATGTAATGATAAGTATACGGAGGTGCATATATGAGGGAAGAAACAAAACGTGAGAAATTTGTGAGAATAGCTGAGGCCAGAACAAACAAAATAATCAATATGATTCAACTGCTTGGAAATTGTTCAAATCAGGGACTTTATGAGTATACGACAACAGATGTTAATAAGATTTTTAGCGCTATTCAAGCAGAACTTGACGAAGCAAAGAAAAGATACAGTAAGCAGGATAGTCAAAAAGGCAGCAAATTTACACTTGATTAGAGGGGGCTGTATATGAATAGTGTATGGAATGAAGAATACAAATGGTGTTTTGGACCGCTTGGTACCGGAGATAAGGTAGGGGTTAATAATGCAGGTATAGGAATATTCAAAAAGCAACCATATAAAGGATTAGCCAAGGAAATTTTGCAGAATGTGATTGATGCGAAAGACCCAGATATTAAGGGGCCAGCGAGAGCTTGTTTCGAAATTATTCGCATGAGGAGAGATGAAATACCAGGCGCGGAAAGATTGTCTGACGTAATTAAACGCTGCTACGAGTATTATCATGAAGGCGATGATGGAATTAAAATGGGAATGCTAAAAAGGGCAGCAGAAGAGACTCTCGACCAAGATGGTTTTGTTCCAGTTCTGAAAATTAGCGATTACAATACGATAGGACTGACGGGGGCAAAAGAAGAAAAGGGTAGCAATTGGACAGGACTTGTGAGAGAAATAAGTGCTACCAATAAGGGAAATGGTCTTAGCGGTTCGTTTGGAGTTGGAAAGTTTGCGCCTTTCAATTTCTCATCTATTAGAACGATAATATACTCTACACTCAATAAGGATGGGGAAACCGCATTACAGGGAAAAACTATACTTACGACATTCAAAGACACTGACAATAGGTTGAAGCAGAATGTCGGATTATTTGGGGTTTATCAAGAAGAGGACTGTAAAGCGATATATGATGTAAGTGAAATCCCTGAAACGTTTCGTAGGAGTGAATATGGTACTGATTTATTTGTTTTAGGTTTTAAGGAAGATAGCTATTGGATGGAACAGGTTGCGGCTAGTGTTCTTGAATATTTCTTTTATACCATATATAAGGGGGATCTCGAAGTATCAATTGTGGATGGTAAAAAAGAGATTTCAATCAGGCGGGACAATTTAGGAGAACTTATAAAGTCATATAAAAGTCTTTGTGAAAGCCAGATGATTGATTTCAGTGCACCATTATTTTGGGAAATTCTTAATGATACAACAGGAAGGACAAAGCACTTTAAAGAGATATTCAAAGAAAAGGGAGAAGTAGAACTATATTTGCTAATGGATTCGGATTTTTCTGATCGAAGAATTTTAGAAATGCGGACAGCTGGAATGAAAATTCAAGAGGATACTGCGTTTAGGATTGGGGCATATTTTAGAGGTATATTTATAGCAACTGGAAATGGGAGTAAATCTGATGACCCCAAGGACAATATCAACAGTTTTTTAAGAAAATGTGAAAATCAAGCTCATGATACCTGGAGCGAGGATGAATACGAAGATAATAAAGATGAGGCCAAAAGAATTATTAGAGGAATTCATTCATGGATACTGGAAAAAATAAAGAGTGAGATGCCTGACGTTGAAGAAGATGAAACAGAAGCGTATGGACTATGTGATTTGCTTCCAAATCAGAATAGTTCGGGTTCAGATGATCAGGAAGAAAAAGCATATTCTTCCTTTGAACCGTTGCCTGTTGATATCACACCAATTAATATTAAGCCTAATATGAAAAAGGCATCAGATGTAAGTATAGTATCAGATGTCCCGCAAAAAGAAGGGACAGAAGGAGTGATGGAGCCTGATGAAGAAGGGGACGATGTTCTGCCGGGAGGTGGAAAATCCGGCACACCTAATCCGCCACATCCACCATATCCGGGACCATATCCGGGGCCCTTCCCTGGAGAAGATCCTGTTCCCAATCCTGTGCCAAGTGATGACGGGAAAAATAGAATTCCTTCAGGAAAAGAGGAGAGGGAACGTGACAAAGGCAGGACTGTTTTGAAAAGTATACAGATATCAAATGTCAAGACTCCTTATGATGGTAGCAATAATGTGTTTAGAGTTTCCTTTATTCCGTCAACATCTGCAGATGATATATATTTAAAAATACGCATAGGCGCCGATGATGATGATAAACGGGATGCGGAAGTTGAATCGGCCAATTGGGCAGGGACCGAGCTTGTGCTGAATAAGGGTTACATTATTTTAAATCATATGGATAAAGACAAGAAAGTTGTACTAACAGTAAAACTGCGTAACGCAAAGAGGTGTCCATTGGAGGTGATGGCATATGCTAAATAGTAGTATGAATTACCCGTATCCAATTCTACGTGCCAATCCTATAGATTACAGAGTCAGTGTGTTCAGCGTAGAAATAAAAAAGAAAATAATAAAAGAAGGGTTTATTCTAAATATTACATACGCTGTAAACAATGACAAAATCAAGGAGCTTATTGAAAAGAAGATTCTTGCTTATGCTGTACAGCTACAATGTATCTCGACATGGTATCGTGATTTAAAACTAAGTGAATCTGAAGAGCAAGAAGTATTCATTCCTTCCGGATTGGTTCATGAACGTGTAGATTTATGTCCCTGTATTGTAGCATGTAAAAGTATAAAGGACTTCGTAAATGATGATTTTTCGGAAGAGTTTGACGGAATATCATATGAAATTAATAAAGGCGAAGTCGTTGCTATAGGAGAGAGGCAGAAGTTTGATGCGATTTATAAGAATGATATTATAAAAAAAGGGGATCCAATAGTACATTTTGTCAGTGATGAGAAAAGTCCGGTTATGTTTTGTGAATGGGAGTATGATACAATCAGGATTCACCTGCCCAAGAAACAATATAAAAAATACAATGAAATAGGTAAGTATGAGCCATGGAAAATCCCTATGCTTAACGCAATTTATGTTGTTCCGGCAATTGTGCAGGGTATTTACGAGATTTGCCAGGATGTCTGCAATTACGGGTCCGGAACATTAGAAAGATATTCCTGGTATAAAACGCTTAAAGTAAAGCTCCAGGAAGCCGCAAAGGATGACGATACAGAATTTAAAAAGATGCTTAAAGATCCTATAAAGACAGCGCAGAGACTTATGAATGATAATTCGTCGCATGCCTTGGAGTTAGTATCAAACGTGGTGAAACAGTAGCAGGGAGGTGTGCATATGATAATTAATTTTATGAAGAACAGTGCCTTGGATATGCTTATTTCAGATATACCTGACAATACATCCTTTTATAATTCAAAAGATAAATGGATTGATCGGTACTTTGAGGAAAAAGGTTTTGGGAGTTATTCTTTTAGTACTGGAATTATGGTTCCGGATGTTGATCTAATTATTGGGGATTCAAAGTCCGATTATGATAATGCCATAAGGCTGTTTGACGCATTTAAAGATAAATTAAATCCGGTTCAAGCAAGCGATTTAAGATTGTGGGCATATCTGGCACATTACACATATTGGGATTATATGCGTGAAAGATGGGCAATAGATGTTGCGTCAGAGGAGGATGAAGATGATGCCGGAAGAGATAAAATTGTATCACGAATTGGAGCCAGGTATTTCTTTAAAGCGTCAAAGGGCAAAGCTTTTGTCCGTCAGGGCATTGCCCGATTATATTGGAGCGCTTATCTAACCTATGATGAAGACAATGGGAGCAATCCATACGAGATGACAGAATACTTTTTGAGTAAACAGGATATCTTTGCTGTCTCAACGGAGCGTTCACTTGCTCGTCATAAAACATTATTGCTGGCAGCCTTAAAAGTCTTGAAGGCCCAGGGAGAATTAAAAAGGCATGAAATCAGAAACTACTTTCTGAATTTAAATCAAGCTGGCGGTATCATTGTATTTGAGTCGCTGTCTAAAGAGGATGCGTTAGAGCTCGCCAAGAGAACACTCGATGAAACACTTATAGCAAGTAGCGGAAGTGATATTAAGGAAGACATTTTCGAGGGCAAAGAACTTCCGAAACAGAAGGTAAATGAAACGATTCCAACTGAGGAAGCTATAACAAATGATAAGGTGGTTACTAAAAATAGCAAGCTGACGGTGAGAAATACAAAAAATAACGCCCAAATGTTGATAGTTGTCAGGAAAAGCAAGTTTAAGACAAAACCGGACCTTGTAGGACTAAAGGAGGGCGATAGATTTAAAATCAGTAAGGGTTTCTGGGTGATTCAATCTGTAGAGTGAGATGTTGTAAAATTTCTGTGTGAAGGTGGAGGACAATATGGATAACTTGAAACCTCAACAGAGGAAACGCAACATGCGTAATATAAAATCAAAAGATACAGAGATTGAATTGCTGTTGCGGAGAGAACTGTGGCATAGAGGATATAGGTATAGAAAAAATGATAAAACACTCCCTGGGAGTCCCGACATAGTATTGTCCAAACATAAAATAGTAATTTTTTGCGATGGAGAATTTTTCCATGGCAAAGATTGGGAAATATTAAGACCTAAGCTTATGAAGAGCAATAATTCGGAGTATTGGATTTCAAAAATATCAAGGAACATTGAGCACGATAACGAGGTGAATAAAGCGCTTTTATTCTTGGGATGGACGGTAATACGATTTTGGGGAAAAGATATCAAGAAGGACATCAGAGGCTGTGTGAGAGTGATTGAGGAAACAATTCTTGACTTAAAGATGCTTGAAATGGATGAAACTATACAATAAGGAAGTGATTACATGGCATTCGTAGTGAATTTCTCGTATGATAAAAATGGAATAAAGGATATAGAACAATGGAGTCTAGGAACAAACTGGCCGGTTGCTTACATTATTTACAACAACTGCAAAGCATATATTGGAGAAACACTGAATGCAATGAGAAGGACTGAACAGCACTTACAGGAATCGGAATTTGAAGAATTCACAAATATTTGCTTGATTAGTAATAAGACATTTAATAAGTCAGTCATTCTGGATCTGGAGTCATTTCTCATCAAATATATGAGCGCCGATGGAACAAAAGAACTTACGAACGGAAATGCTGGTGTTGTAGATCATAATTATTTCTACAAGGAGGCTTATGTAGATGATTTTAAGGAAATATGGCATGCTCTTATTGAGCTTGGAATTGTCAGTAAGAGTATAGTGGATATAGAGAACTCCGAGTTGTTTAAGTATTCACCATATAAAACTTTGAACACGGAACAACAGAAAGCTACATATGAAATATTGAAGAGACTTTATCAGATCAATGATGCATCAGCAAAGTCACTAATTACTGTTGTCGGCGGGGCTGGCACTGGCAAGACTATTTTGGCGGTCTATTTAATGAAATTATTAATAGATATCGTCAACAATAAAAAAGTGTGGAATGCTATAGAAGACTTTGAAGATGCACTATTTATCCAGAAAATGAGCAAAGAACTTGG
This sequence comes from uncultured Acetatifactor sp., assembly GCA_964383805.1. Classification (GTDB taxonomy): domain Bacteria; phylum Bacillota; class Clostridia; order Lachnospirales; family Lachnospiraceae; genus Acetatifactor. The sequence goes on along the minus strand of CAYLIM010000002.1, from coordinate 41,682 downwards.
TGGTATCAAAAAGATTGGCTTTGTGGTTCCAATGAAAAAGTTGAGAAATACCATGAAAACTATCTTTAGGTCAATAGATGGTTTGAGTGAATCCATGGTATTAGCGCCGGAGGAAGTGGTTAAAGGCCAGTATGATATTTTAGTGTGTGATGAGGCCCACAGGCTCTATCGCAGAAAAAATCTTCCTGGGGCATATTTATACATCAAGTTTGACTCCATTAATAAGAAACTGATGGCGGAGAATTTTACCGGAACAGAAGAAGATCTCACTGAACTGGACTGGATAATAAAAAGTAGCCGGATTCAAATCTTATTCTATGATGAACTTCAGACTATTCGTGTTACAGATATAGGGGCGCAGAGATTTAATGCTATATGCAGACCACATTTGTTTAAGTATATTGAACTCTTTTCTCAGATGAGATGTAAAGGGGGGAATGGATATTATGATTATATCCGAGATGTTATAGAAAAAAAGGCTTTTGACATGCATGAATACAAAAAAATAAGCGGGTACGAACTCAAAGTGTTTGACAATGTATTGGATTTGTTCGCCGCTGTCAATGATAAGAACAGTGCTGATAATTTGTGCAGAGTGGTTGCAGGTCCAGGTTGGAGCATCGAAGATGAGATTATCATCAATGGGAAAAGATTTTGTTGGGCAGATGACAAGACTGATGACAGAAATGATGCTATCTTCAGCATACATAAGATTCAGGGATTTGAACTAAATTATGCAGGAGTGATTTTTGGAAAAGAAGTTTATTATGACGAAGATGCAAGGTGTATCGCAATAAATAAAAAAGAATTGAGAGATAATTTTACAAAAAGTAGTGGTGAGAAGAACATGCGTCGTTACATTTTAAATATTTATATCACGCTTATGACAAGAGGAATAAAAGGAACGTACATATATGCAATCGATGAAAGATTGAGATCATACCTAAGAATGTTTCTTGGGTAGAGGAGCGGGAAAAGTTTTCATACTCTCGATTTTAAGAGAGAGAAATTAATAAAAATAATTTTGGTCTAGAAGATGTAGTACGACTGTATTAATACATACTAATGTATGAAAGGCAGGTTCATCCTATGTCCCATTATCCCACCCTAACCTACTACAACCAAAACGCCCAGTCCTTCGCCGCCACGACCGTCTCCGTGGACTTCACCGCCACTCAGGACCGTTTCACGGCTCATCTCCCCCAAGGCGGTTCCATCCTCGACTTCGGCTGCGGCTCTGGGCGTGACACAAAACATTTCCTCGACCAAGGTTTTTGCGTCGAGGCCATAGACGGCTCCGTGGAACTCTGCAAACTGGCCAGTCAGTACACAGGCATTCCCGTAAAGCACATGCTTTTTCAGGAACTGGACGCAGTGGAACAGTATGACGGAATATGGGCCTGTTCCTCTATATTGCACTTACCTTTAGAGGAACTGTCTCTGGTTCTGGAGAAAATGGCAAGGGCCTTAAAACCCCACGGCGTTATCTACACGTCCTTCAAGTACGGCGATTTCGCCGGGGAGAGGAACGGGCGATATTTCACGGACATGACAGAGACTTCCTTTGCAGCGTTGATGCAAAACATCACGTCGCTTAAGACAGAGGAACAATGGATAACATCGGATGTACGGCCCGGACGAGGTGATGAAAAATGGCTCAACGTAATTCTGCGAAAAAAATAGAGACTTCGGATAGGCAGATGGACCGCATACAGGTGAATGGCACAACCATAGAATTCACAGATGTCATGACCGGGGACAGAAATCAGAGCCGCTTTCTGTGTTATCAGTTGCAAATGAGTCTGAAAAAAGCGGACAGGGTTGATATTATAGTTTCTTTTCTGATGGAATCCGGGGTGCGGATGCTCCTGAAGGATTTGCGGGATGCTTTGGACAGAGGTGCGCAGATAAGGATTCTGACAGGAAACTATCTCGGAATCACCCAGCCCTCCGCCCTTTACCTGATAAAAAAGGAATTGGGCGACCGGGTAGATTTACGGTTCTACAGTGACGGGCGGCGTTCTTTTCACCCCAAGTCCTACATATTCCACTACAGAGATATAAGTGAGATTTTTATCGGTTCCTCCAACATTTCCAGAAGTGCCCTGACCTCTGGGATTGAATGGAATTATCGCTTTACCAGCGAGGAGGACCCGGAGAATTTTAGGCTGTTTTTTGATACCTTTGAGGATTTATTTTTCAATCATTCCATTGTGGTAGATGATACGGAGCTGCGCAAGTATTCCAAGAGTTGGCACAGGCCCGCGGTATACAGGGATTTAGACCGATACGACAGCCGTGGCGAAGAGCAGGGAAACAAAGTAGAACCGCTGTTTCAACCCAGAGGGGCGCAGATTGAGGCGTTATATGCTCTGGAGAACAGCAGGGCGGAGGGCGCCGTCAAGGGATTGGTTCAGGCTGCGACCGGAGTTGGCAAAACATATCTTGCGGCCTTTGATTCAGCGAAGTATGAGAGGGTATTGTTTGTTGCCCACAGGGAAGAAATCCTGAAACAGGCGGCGAATTCCTTTCAGAATGTGCGCCATTCCTCGGATTACGGTTTCTTTGACGGAAAGCAGAAGAATACGGACAAGTCGGTTATTTTTGCCTCCGCAGCCACTCTGGGTAAATCGGAATATCTGACAGAGGAATATTTTTCCCGAGATTATTTTGACTATGTGGTCATTGACGAGTTCCACCATGCCGTAAATGACCCATACAGAAGAATTGCGGCGTATTTCAAACCACAGTTCCTGCTGGGACTGACGGCCACGCCGGAGCGTATGGACGGCAAAAATATCTACGAAATATGCGACTACAACGTACCCTATGAGATCTCGCTGAAAGATGCTATCAACAAGGGTATGCTTGTGCCGTTTCGCTACTATGGCATCTATGACGATACGGACTATTCCGGTCTGCACCCGTTCAGAGGACATTATGACGAACAGCAACTGACGAAGATTTACCGCGAAAATGCCGGAAGAATTGACTTGATATACAAGCACTACAAAAAATATCACTCCAGACGTGCGCTGGGGTTCTGCTGTTCCAGGCAGCATGCGGAGGATATGGCCCGCGAATTCTGTGAGCGGGGTGTTCCCGCAGTGGCGGTGTACAGCAATGGGGCAGGAGAATTCTCGGAAGAGCGGGACAAGGCCATCCGGCGGCTGCAGGATCAGGATATAAGAGTTATTTTCTCTGTGGATATGTTTAACGAGGGCGTGGATATTGCGTCGTTGGATATGGTCATGTTTCTCAGACCTACGGAATCGCCCACAGTATTTCTGCAGCAGCTGGGGCGCGGTCTTCGCACTTGCAGAGGCAAGGAGTACCTGAATGTGCTGGATTTTATCGGCAATTATGAGAAGGCGGGGAAAGTGACGCTGTTGCTTGGCGGCGAAAACAGGGCAGCAGAGCAAAAAGGCGGCGAATTTGATGACGTGGAATATCCCGACGACTGTATCGTGGACTTTGATATGCGTCTGATTGATCTGTTCCGGGAGCTTAACAAGAAATCCCTGACCATGAGACAGCGGATTCGGCAGGAATATTACCGAGTAAAAGAATTGCTGGAGGGGAAAGTGCCCACCCGTATGGAGCTGTTTACCTATATGGAGGACGACATTTACCAATATTGCATGACCCACGCCGGGGAAAATCCGTTCCGCAGGTATCTGGAGTATCTGCACGAATTGCAGGAGTTATCGCCCCAGGAAGAGCAGCTTTACGCCGGAATCGGGCGGGAGTTTGTCTCTCTCATGGAGACCACGGACATGCAGAAGGTCTACAAGATGCCCATTCTGTATAGTTTCTATAACTATGGCGAGATCCGGCTGGCGGTGACGGAGCAGGAAGTGCTGCACAGCTGGAAAGAGTTCTTTGACACAGGGACCAACTGGAAAGATTTTGCTCCGGGCATAACCTATGAAGTCTACAAAAGCATGACTGACCGCCAGCATCTGAGCAAGGCCAGAACCATGCCCATCCATTATCTGAAGGACTCCGGCAAAGGACTTTTTGTAGATAAAGAGGGTTTTGCCCTCGCCCTGCGGGAGGACTTGCAGGACTGCATCCAAAACCCGGCTCTTGCGCAGCACATGAAGGACATCTTGGAATACAGAACGATGGAATACTACCGGAGGAGATACACGGGAAAATGATTGCCCATGCCACAGGAAACTAGCCGCATAATCCAAGACGCAGGAAAGGCAGGTACTCACACATGCTTTTTAGCTGTAAAAAAGATAAAAAGACCACAGACAAATCCCCCACAAAGAGCTACGATCCCAAAACCCAGCGCCCGGTGCTGCGCTGCAGCATCTGCACCGGTGAGCAGGTGGCGGGATTTAAGGATATCCGCACCGGAAAGTTCGAGGAGATCGCGCTGATTCGGGACGACCGGGAGCTGCGGGAGTTTATGGAGACCTATGGGATTGACAAGGTGACTAAGGAGTATTGACGGCGGGAGAGCGCAAACGGGAGGAAGACATGAATCAGAAACTCCGCTGCGAGGCGCAGCAGATCATGGAGTACGCCATCGGAAAATCGCTGCCCGACAGGGCGGTGGCCGAGGCGTTGGAGCAATATGACTTTTCGGGCAGAGTCTATCTGGTTGCCATCGGCAAGGCTGCCTGGCAGATGGCGAACGCCGCTGTGCGCAGTCTGAAAGTGCCCGTTGCGGACGGCATAGTGCTCACCAAGTACGGGCATGTGAAAGGAGACATCCCGGGAGTGCGCTGCTTTGAGGGCGGACACCCTATTGTGGACGAGAATGGTCTGGCTGGCACCCAGGCCATTTTGGATATGACAGCCAATTTGACGGCTCAGGACAGGGTGTTATTTCTGATTTCAGGCGGCGGCAGCGCGTTGTTTGAAAAATCGCTTGTGTCTCTCTCTGCCCTGCAGGAATTAAGCCGGCAGCTGCTCGCCGCGGGAGCCTCTATCACGGAGATAAACATTTTGCGCAAGCGTCTGTCTGCCGTGAAAGGCGGGCGGTTTGCAAAATGGTGCGAACCGGCTCATATAGATTCCGTTATCCTGTCGGATGTGCTGGGGGATGCACTGGACATGATCGCCTCCGGGCCAGCGGCGCCGGATCGCTCCACCTGTGAGGACGCCCTGGAGATTGTGAAAAAGTACGGGCTGGAGGTGCCGGAGGAGGTTCTTGCCTGTCTGGGGCAGGAGACTCCCAAACAGCTGGGGCATGTGTCCAACCATGTGGTTGGCAGCGTGGCGCAGCTCTGTCAGGCGGCGGCAGAGAAATGCCGGGAGCTGGGCTATGAGACGCATATTTTGACGGACCGCATGTGTTGCGAGGCCAGGGAGGCGGGGCGCTTTATGGCCTCCATAGCCGGGAGCGGTCTGGGAACCGGAAAAAGGGCTTATGTGGCGGGCGGCGAGTGTGTGGTGCACCTGCACGGAAAAGGACTTGGCGGCAGGAACCAGGAGCTGGCTCTGGCTGCGGCGGAGGGCCTGGCGGGTCTTTCTGGTGTGGCGCTGTTCAGCGTAGGCTCCGATGGGACGGACGGGCCTACGGACGCGGCGGGCGGCTATGTGGACGGGGACAGCCTGGCGGCGCTGGAGGCCAGAGGAATCCATTTGCAGGACGTCCTTGCCGACAACGACTCCTACCATGCGCTGGAGGCCGTGGGAGGGCTGTTAAAGACGGGGCCCACGGGCACCAATGTGAATGATTTTACGGTGGTGCTGATTGATGCTTAGTTTCATGAATAGAAATCAACCGCTGATTGAGAAAAAAACTCAAAACCATGTTGATTTTTGCGAGAAAGTGGGTATAATAGTTGTAGGGAGGCGTATGCCATGTTGATACAATTTCGTTTTAAGAATTATAAATCTTTTAGAGATGATACAATTTTAGATCTCTCCGCAACTAAAATTACCGAGCATTCTGAGCGAGTTATTTCTGCCGGATATGAAAAGCTTTTACCTACGGCTGCCATCTTTGGCGCCAATGCCAGCGGTAAGTCAAATGTAATTGAAGCGTTTCGTTATATGGCGACTTATGTAATGAAGTCTTTTTCGTATGGCGGTGATCCGGACGATAAAAAATCTAAGAACAAGAGATTGAAATGTACTCCCTTTTTGTTTGATGCTACCAGCATGGAGGCCGAGTCTTCTTTTGAAGTCTACTTTATAGATACAGAGGGACGTGGATGCAAGTCGTACAATTATGGATTTGTGTTGAATCAGCAAGAAGTTGTTGAAGAATGGTTAAATACAAAAGCCAAGACTGCCCGTGAATATAAGCGTGTTTTTTATCGCGACAGAGAAGAACTGGATCTATCCGGTATTCCGGATAAGAGTCAGGAACTTATTCGGATATCCCTGAACAAAGAGGCGCTGATCGTCTCATTAGGGGCAATGTTGAAGATTGAGAAATTGAAATTCGTTCGGGATTGGTTTTACAACACAAACTTTGCTAACTTTGGTGATCCTTATGAGAATGCATTCCTTTCTTCCCTTTTTCCAACGGAATTGGCAGAAGATAAAACCTTTCAGGATAAAGTTGTGACATATCTCTCAGCGTTCGATCCTTCTATTATTGGTTTCAATGTCGAAGTTATGAAAGAGGATGATGGGGAAATGAAGCAGGCTAAAATTGATGCGATTCATCGTATGGTTAACGGCGGAACCGCATCTATTCCGCTGGAAGAGGAATCTGCCGGAACTTTAAAGATGTTTGCGCTATATCCTGTGTTGCAGGATACACTTGAAAATGGCGGCGTGTTGTTTATCGATGAATTGAATGGCAGACTGCATCCCCTGCTGGTCAGGACGTTTCTTCTTACTTTTTTGAATCCGGAAATCAATCCGAACCATGCACAGTTGATATTTACCACTCACGATGCCTGGCAGCTTTCCAATAATTTGCTCAGGCGCGATGAAATCTGGTTCACTGAAAAGGATGATAATGGAGTTTCCACGCTGTATTCGCTTGCTGATTTTGTGGATGAAGACGGTATAAAAATCCGTAAGGACGAAAGCTATGAGAAAAATTATCTGTTCGGAAAATACGGAGCCGTACCTACGTTGAAATATTTTGATATGTTCGGGGAGAAGTGAGTATGGCAAAAGAAGATAGAAGGGGAAAACGTAAAGGGCGGGAAAACTTTTGCACAAGAGTACCGGATTTGGGATACTATTTCATTGTAACAGATACAAAGGAAACAGAAGAAAACTATATGTATAGTCTTAGGAACGCACTTCCGAAGGATTTACAGGGGCGAATCGTTATCAAAGTTTCTAAAGCCAAGACGGACGAACTTGTTAAGGTATGTAAAGAGCAAGCGGCTATGGAGCCTCAATACGGAGAGCCATGGATCGTCTTTGACCGGGATCAAGTGGCTTGCTTTGATCAGATTATAGAAAAAGCCAGGCGGGAACGAGTCAATGTGGGCTGGTCTAATCCCTGCATAGAGATTTGGTTTGATGCTTATTTTGGGAAAATGCATAGCTATTCGGATTCTGTTACATGCTGTAGAGAGTTTGCGAATACTTTTGAGAAGAAGACCGGACAAGAATATAGAAAGTCCAGTAATCAAATTTATGCTATGCTGAATCGCTATGGCAATGAGACGGAAGCTGTTAAGATAGCAGAAAATCGCCTCCAACAGTATTTGAGGGATGGAATTGACAAACCGTCAGAGATGTGTCCATGCACAACGGTACATAGGTTGGTAAATGAAATAAAGGATAAAGTGAGAGGGGGGTAGGTGCTGCAGCCACCAAATAGCCACAAAATAAATGAAAGACGAGGAATCAAATTATGAAAAAGAGAGTATGTAGAATTTTAACAATAGGATTTGTCATAGCGGCGGTACTTTCCGGCTGCGGCAAACCGGGCCAGGGTTCGGACCCCGTGCCAGGCGGCCAGAGTCAGGGAGGAAATACTGAATCCGGGCAGCAGGAGTCCAGCCAGAGCGCCGGGCAGGAATCCGAACAGGACGAGCTATTGTCCGGCAAGCACCATGTCAAGATCAATATGAAGGATCTCGGCACCATCGAGGTGGAGCTGGATGCGGATCAGGCTCCCATCACCGTGACCAATTTTGTGAATCTGGCCAACGACGGTTTTTATGACGGGCTGACCTTCCACCGCATCATAGAGGGCTTTATGATGCAGGGCGGTGATCCCAACGGCAACGGCAGCGGCGGCTCCGAACAGGAGATCAAGGGGGAATTCAGCCAGAACGGCGTGAACAATACCCTGTCCCACACCCGGGGAGCTATCTCCATGGCTCGGACCACTATCCCGGATTCCGCCAGCTCTCAGTTTTTTATCATGCACCAGGACGGCACTGCTCTGGACGGCCAATACGCCTGTTTCGGCTATGTGACCAGCGGCATGGAGATTGTGGATGAGATATGTGAAAACGCGGTGGTGACGGACAACAACGGCACGGTCCCGGCGGAGTACCAGCCGGTGATTGAGAGCATTGAGGTGGTGGACTAGTCCGGCGGGCAGATGGAGGAACAAATATATTGCAAAAACAGGAAATACTAAAGACCTACTTCGGCTACTCCGACTTCCGCCCCGGTCAGGAGCTGCTGATCGACAGCATTCTGTCCGGCCGGGACGTGCTGGGCATTATGCCCACCGGAGCCGGGAAATCTATATGCTATCAGGTTCCGGCCCTGATGCTGCCGGGGATCACGGTGGTGATCTCCCCGCTGATCTCGCTGATGAAGGATCAGGTGCAGGCGCTGAATCAGGCGGGGATACACGCCGCCTATATCAACAGCTCCCTGACGGAGGGGCAGATACAGAAGGCCATGGAGTACGCCATGGGTGGCAGATACAAGATTATCTATGTGGCTCCGGAACGCCTGGAGACCTGGGACTTTATCTGTTTTGCCCAGAGAGCGCAGATAAGTATGGTGGCCGTGGACGAGGCCCATTGTATCTCCCAGTGGGGACAGGACTTTAGGCCCAGCTATCTGAAAATCGTCTCTTTTATAAAAAGACTGAACACCAGGCCCGTGATCGGCGCATTCACAGCCACTGCCACCGGCCAGGTGAAAGAGGACATTATCGCCGTGCTGGGGCTGCGTGACCCGCAGCTGCTGATCAGCGGCTTTGACCGCCAGAACCTCTATTTTGGCGTAGAAACTCCCAAGAACAAGCTAAGTTACGTGATGCAATACATAGAGAGTCATGCCGGGGACAGCGGCATTGTCTACTGCGCCACCCGCAAGAATGTGGAGAAGCTCCATGAGGCGCTGCTGGCCCAGGGGATTCCTGCTGCCAGGTATCATGCGGGGCTGTCCGCCCAGGAGCGCAGCGAGAACCAGGAGGATTTTATCTACGACAGAAAGCCCGTCATCGTGGCTACCAATGCCTTCGGTATGGGGATTGATAAGTCCAATGTCCGATATGTATTACATTTCAACATGCCTCAGAGTATGGAGAACTATTATCAGGAGGCGGGCCGCGCCGGAAGGGACGGAGCGGAGTCTGAGTGTATCATGCTTTTCTCCGGGCAGGACGTGGCGGTCAACCGGTATCTGCTGGACAATAAGCCCCCCAACGAGGAGCTTGAGCCGGAGGAGAACGAGCTGGTCAGGGAGAGGGACAGCCAGCGGCTGCAGAGCATGGTAAACTATGCCGGTTCCACAAGCTGTCTGCGAAAATACATACTGGAATATTTCGGGGAGTACGGCATGCAGCGCTGTGAGAACTGTTCCGTCTGCAGGGGAGAGTACGAGGAGCAGGACTGCACCCAGGAGGCGCGGCAGATTGTCACCTGTATCCTGGAGCTGCGGCAGCGTTTTGGCATCAATGTGGTGGCTGGGACGCTTCACGGGGACAGGCGCTCCAAGCTGCTGGAGCTGGGGGCGGACCGCTGCCCCACCTACGGGGCTTTGCAAAATCTTTCCGAGGATCGGATCAAGCTGATTATCCGGGAGCTGGAGCAGAGGGAGTACCTGGAGGCCACTTTGGATAAGTATGCCATTCTCAAGGTATGCGGCAAAGCCCAGGGGCTGCTGGACGGCAGTGATACGGTGATTCTGCGCTGGGCCAGGGAGAGTGAGAACGCGGCGGTGAAGACCCGGAAAACCCGCAAGTCCGATGTCCTGAACCACAGGGGGCTGGAGCTTTTCGAGGCGCTGAAAAAGCAGCGTCTGGAGCTGGCTCGGGAGGCGGGTGTGCCGCCTTACATGGTGTTCAGTGACAAGACCTTGATTGAAATGTGTATTTATCTGCCATTTGACAGGGCGGAAATGCTGAAGATATCGGGAGTGGGCGAGCGCAAATATGATCGCTACGGCGAGGCCTTCCTGGCTGCTGTGCGGGGGTTTACGCAGGGCAGGAAGGAGAAGACCTACTTCGGCGAGCTGGGAACGGCCCGGGCGGTGATGGAGCTGGCGGGAGCCCGGCCCTCTGAGAAATCCGTGGGCCGAAGGGGACGCAGCAGGGCGAAACGGTAGACGACAGGCAGGAGGGATGCGGAGTGAGCAGGCGCAAATGTGGTTTTATGCGGATTTTCGCTGTTATATTGGCGGGTTGTATACTGTGGGGCGGGTGCGGGATGGGAGCGCCCCCGGAGGATGCAGAAGAATCGGGCGGAAATATACAGGAGACGGTGGGGGTGGTATTTCCTGTGGGACAGAACCCGCGGGCAGATAAGCCCTCTGCGGAGGGTGCCTATGCCGAGGAGAACGCCGTTGCCATCGAGGACGCTGCCCCGGCAGAATCAGAATCTCCTCTGCTGGAGCAGCTGTTCTCCTATGAGACTCGGAGGCAGTTCTGGGATCCCTATCTGGTTATCACGGGAGTTGCCGAAAAGTACAGGGACAGTTTTTGGGAAAATATGTCTGCGATCACCGGAAAAGGCAGCAGATACAAATATATGCTGATACCGGCCGACATAAACGGCGTGCCCGTGAGGGTGGTAGGCGAGGAGGCTTTTGCGGGCATGGACATACAGGGCCTGGGTCTTCCGGACACGCTGACAGCAGTGGAGGCCAGGGCCTTTGAGAATTGCGCCTTGGAGAAACTTGAGTTCCCCGACGGACCGCTGCTCATAGGGGAGAGAGCATTTGCCGGCAATGGGGAGTTGTGGACGGCACTGATTCCTGACGCTCGGACGGTATTGGAGGAGGGCGTATTTGAGAATTGCCGGGACGGATTTCTGCTGTGCTATGGCAGTTCCTCGGCGGAGCAGGAAAATCTTGTGGCTGAGTATGCCAAAGAGCAGGGCTTTGACTCCATGGAGATCGTTCTGTCCGGGGAACCCATTGTCAACTATCCCCCGGAGCCGCTGGTGCTGAAACCGGAGATAAGGAATTTCTTTTATGGGGATTACAGCGACAGTGAGGATGAGCTGTGGTGTTCCTGGGAGGAGGACCGGGAGGCTCCCAATTTTGGTTATACCGACTGGCAGGCGCCGGGGTGCTCCAGCTGGTGTGGGGTCGTGGATTTTGAACTGGAGGCGGTGGCGTCTTCGGAGCTTGCCTCCCAGAGTGGGAGATACGCGGCTGCCAATGTGCTGATGCAGGACAGGCAGGGAGCCTGGGCGGAGGGAGTGGAAGGCCCCGGCGTCGGGGAGAGCCTGCTCTATCGCCAGAGCTGTACTACCGGTATCAGCAGCAAGTGGGAGGCCATGACCTATGACTACCGGGAGCCGGTGCAGGACGGTCTCATGCATTACAGTGAAATCTGCATCGTAAATGGATATGCCAAGACCCAAAAGACCTGGGAGGAGAACGGACGCGTCAAAAAGCTCCTGATGTATGTGGAGAATCGCCCCTACGCCTATCTGGAGCTGGAGGACACGATTCTCCCCCAGTATTTCCTGCTGCCGGAGGAGGATATCAAGGTTCCTGACGGAGGTATGCTGGAGGTAAGATTTGAGATCGCGGAGGTGTATCCGGGCAGTCTGTATGAGGATACCTGTCTAACCGGCCTGGTGATGGAGTTCATCGGGCGCTATGCCCACTGACAGGTCCTCCGTGCGTCTGTATTTAAGCAGACTGATCTGCCCGGTGTAGGAGGCGGCAAAAGTCACCTCATCCACCCCCACCGGATCGTGGGTGCCGGTATAGGGCATGAGAGTAAAAGTGATATGTACCGTGGGATTGGAGGCCTGGGTGTCGGCTTTCAATTCCTTGAGCGTGACGTAGTACCAGGAGACCGTGGGAACTTCTTCTCCCCTCTCGGTGTAGTACGTCTGGGCGGCATCCTGAATATGAGCCAGGTAGCTGTTGATCAATGCCATATCTGACAGCGGAAGTGAGGTCCAGTCCGAGATGAAGGGGTAGGAGGCGGGGAGTTCCTCCGCGGCCTCCGATTTGCTGATGTTTCTGGTGGTGGGCAGAATGCAGATTACCAGGCATGCAAGGCCTAATATGGTCCTTAACTTGATATGTAATATATTTTTCATGAGAGAGTCCTTATGTCAGGGGTTCTTTTGATATATTTTATGCGGCGGCGGGCAGGGGGTGCCTGGCCTGCTATACTTTGCCGCAGTTTTAGATGCGATTGCAGTGGGTTCTCGGGTTTATCTTACAAAGAATGGAAGGGGCTGTTTTACCATTATGGAAATGAGAGAACAGGAGATACAGCAGGAGAAAGCGCATAAATACGATAAAATGGCGGCACAGCATAAACTGATGTGCGAGTTGAATGCTGGAAGAAAATCGGGAGAGGAAAACGGATGGATTTCTGCCGATGATGTCAGAAACCATTTCAAAGAAAGAGCAAATAAAGTCCAATATTCTTTGATTGCAATGCGTGACTTGGACGGGATTTGACAAATATGCCCCTTGATGCATAGGAAACGAAATGATATTATTTTATTAAGAACAGATATACGGATTACAACTTTAGTGAGGAAAACTAATGAAAAAAATTGATCCGGATGAATTTATGGTTATACACGATAACGAACTTGGCGTTGTATATGCCTCTAGAAAAGTTGCTATAAAAACGACTACGCCAGAGCATGCACAAGCGATAGAAAATTGCTTGGAACAGTATTTTAGCGAAAAGCTGACTATACAGGACCAACAGGATTTGGAAGTTTATATGAGAAGATCCTTTGAGGATATCGAGGATTTACCAATCGGTTCCTGCGCGAACCTATTGGAAAGGAATAAATTACATAAACTGGAAATTGTGGTGGCTAATGACTGCAATTTAAGATGTAAATATTGTTATGCGCATGGCGGAAATTATGATATGCCCGCTCAGAGAATGTCACCTAAAACAGCAGAACAGTATTTATCCAAACTGTTGCTTGGCAGATATAGAAAGGTTGATATCGTCACTTTTTTTGGTGGGGAGCCGACATTGTGTCCCGACACGATACAAACGATATGCGAATTTTTTCAAAATAATACTAACAATAAAATGTTTGAAGAATTGCCGCAGTTTTTAATGGTTTCAAACGGAACACTGATTGATAACAGAATTGCGGAACTGATTCATAAATATAATATCGGCGTTACCATAAGCATAGATGGACCTAGGGAGATCAACGATTTAAATCGTATAGATGCTGCTGGTAATGGGACCTTTTCAAGAATTGTCCGAGGAGTTGAGATTTTGAATCAAGCGGGTTCTCCCCCGACATTGTTTGAGGCAACTTACACTATGCAACATAAAAAAATGGGCTATACATGGGAGGGCATAAGAGACTATATAAAAGAGCAGTTTCACACAGAAAACGTTATGATTGCAGGGTGCAGCAGCGGGGGTATGGAGGATGGTCTTGCTTATGAGGATTGGAATCCACATGTAGAAGATATCGGGAAAGTTCCATTTCCGAATATTGAATCTACAGCAAAATGCTTGGCCGCGAAAGAAATTTCTGATATCGGGTGTGATGTCGCATATGGCTCGATGGCGTTGCTCCCAAACGGAGAGATATATCCTTGTCATTATTTTATAAATCATCCCGAATTTAAGATTGCAGAATATATAAACGATGAATTTGATTTTACTCATTATAACAATGTAAAATTAAAATTTGATGATATTCGGAAATCTCGATACGAAAGATGCAAGGACTGTTGGGCAAAAGCAGTTTGCTCATCCTGTCCGGCGCAGTTTTTGTTACAAAAAGAATATGAAACGGATATAGCTGCTACTTGCCATATAACAAGAACTCAGCAGGCTCATTTAATATTGGAGTGTGCTAAAATTAATCAGATAGAGTAATAGATAATCTTATAAAGGAGGTGAAACCATATGCTGAAAGAGGTGTTAGGCCATGAGCTGACAGCGAAACCCTTCGATAGCTCGAAGTTCCAACAACAAAATCCGACATTGAAAGGTGTAGGTTGTAAGGGTTCCGGTTGTTCCGGGTCGTGTGGGTAATACCAGTAACATGTTAGTCCTGCAAGGACCATGGCCGAGCGTATAAAAGGCCATGGTCCTTGTGGGTTTGTAATGGCGCAATGTTTGGTGGAGGAGACGACATATGAGCACTTTATCTAAAAAAGGAAAACGATATATGGCGTTGGCCTGCCTGCTGTATGCGATGACGGCGGCAACGGACGTAGTTGCTGTATACTGGACGGCAAAAGTTTTGGAGTATGCCGAGCAGGGGAATATGACTGGTTTGCTCTGGCAGTCGCTGGCCAGGCTGGGCCTTTTGATTTTCAGCTATTTGCTGACGAGTGCGGCAGTGATTGCCCGTCTTGCGTTCCTCTCCAATGGGGAATTATGTATGAAAAACGGCATCATGCAAAATATCTTAAGGCGTCCGTTGAAGAGTTTTCGCGGGGAGGAGGATGCTTTTTATCTGAATTTGCTGACAACGGATGTGGATATGTTTGTGGGAGAATATCTGGATAATGTTCCTCTCGCCGTAAACACCGTGGCGGCCATGCTGTTTTCTGCGTTCATGCTCTTGCGGATGCATCCGCTGCTGCTTGTATCTGCGCTGGCGGTGTCAGCGTTACCTATGTTGGCGATCAAACCTTTCGCTAGTGCGCGGCAGCGAACCAAGGCAGCATACTCTCGTTCAGCGGAAGACTATACGAATGCGTTAAAGGAAAACATAGAAGGATATGAAACAATTCGCTCCGGCAATGGCGAGGAGTACAGCAAACTTAGGTATAGCCAGGCGAGTGCGGTTCGTCAGCGCGCGTGGGCAAAAGACTTCTTCGTTGGGCAGATGAGCTTTGAATTGTTGATGCATGTGGCGGGAGTGGCAGGTATTGTCTGCACGGCCGTCGGAGGCTGTCTTGCGGTCAAGGGTGTTATGTCTATTGGTATGATCTTCGCCGCCCTGAACTATTTTTCCTCCATATCTAACGGCTTATCAAATGCGACAAACTATATTGTGACCATCCGGTCGACAAAAAAGATCACGGAAAAGCTGCAGGATCAGAGGAATATGCCCTGTCCCGAACCCAGTGGTCTGCCTATGGCGCCAGGACCGGCAGTGGAGTATGACAATGTGACATTTGCTTTTGGGGAACGAAAACTCTACGAAGGATTTACCCATACCTTCGCTTTTGGGGGATGCTATGCCATAGTAGGAGAAAGCGGCAGCGGAAAATCTACGCTGCTTAAGCTGCTCTTGAAATATTTTGATGGGTATGAGGGGACGCTCCGTTTAGCGGGTCAGGATATTCGCCAACTTTCTGAGAAAGAGGTGTATGCCATGGTGGGAGTGGTCAACCAGTCCCCGTATCTTTTTAATGCCTCTCTATATGAAAATATCACGCTGTTTGGCGGCGAACCCGGTCGGGATTCGGAGGAGTATCATTCTTTGCTAAAAGAGCTTAATCTTACAGCTTTGGCTCAGCGGGTGGAGGAAACGCCACTGGGAGATTTTGGCGATAACATATCTGGTGGAGAACGTCAGAGAATAAATATAGCCCGCGCGCTGCACCGCCATCCGAGAATTGTCTTTTTTGATGAGCCAACCACGGGGCTTGATCCGGAAAATGTCGCCTTGATCGATGAGTTCATATTTAATTGTCAGGACATGACACGCATAGTGATTACACATAATTGGTCACAGGAGTATCTAAGCCGTTTTGACGAGGTTATTCAAATCGGAAAAGGTTGAACGAACACCGCAAATTTGTATTGACAACATCGTTGCGGAATGAGTAATATAGAAATATAAAGTAAGACTGATGCGAAGGAGATACCTTATATGGCTATCTCCTTTTATCTGTGGGCTGGAGAATGTTTGCACAGCGTTTTTCCATGGCTGGGCGTCCGGCACGGAACAGGAGTAAGCTATGAGACTGATGATACATTATATCAAAAAACATATGGGCATGTTCCTGATCGCGGTAGTGTTTCTCACCATAGAGACCTCTGCGGACCTGCTGCAGCCCACCTTTATGTCCTATATTGTGGACCGGGGCGTCAAGGGGCAGGAGATGGGATTGATCCTGCGCTATGGGCTGATTATGCTGGGGATTACCGCCATGGGAGCTGTCGGCGCGGTGGTGCGCAACATCTATGCCAGCAGAACCTCCCAGCTTATCGGCAAGGAGATCCGGCTGGCTATCTACGAGAAGGTGCAGACTCTGTCCCATGAAAATATTGACCGGCTGCAGCCTGCGTCCATCATCACCAGAATCACCAACGACGTGACCCAGATGCAGAACTTTATCAACGGGATCATGCGGATCATGCTGAAAGCTCCGGTGACCTGCATCGGCGCTGTGGTGCTGATTATTCTGCAGATGCCGCGGCTGCTGCCGCTGATGCTGGTGATCCTGGTCTGCGCCGGGCTGCTGATCTACGGCAATATGAAGATGGGCTATCCCCGTTTTGACAGGATGCAGAAAAAGCTGGACGAACTGAACCGCACCAGCCGGGAGTTTTTGAGCGCTATCCGGGTGGTCAAGGCGTTTCGGGCCCAGGAGCAGGAGCGGGACAAATTTGAAGAGGCGTCCCGGCAGCTGGCCCAGGCGGGCATATCCTCCATGCGGGTCATGGCTATTTTCGGCCCGCTGATCAATCTCACCGTCAACGGGGGAATCGTGGTGATGCTCTGGCTCTCAGGGCGGGAGCTGTCCGGGGAGATCGGACGGCTGATGGCATGTGTCAACTACATGACCCAGGTGCTGTTTGCACTGGGTATGGTGTCCAATATTTTAAATTCCGCCGTCAGGGCTGTGGCGTCCTCCGCCAGAGTGCGGGAGATTCTGGACGAGGTGCCCGCCCAGCGGGAGGCAGCCGGAGAGAGGGCTGCGGCGGCCGGGGATGGCAGTATTGTCTTCCGACAGGTGTCCTTTGCCTATGCGGGCACTGCCCGCCCGGCGGTGCAGGAGGCTGACTTCTCTGTCGGGGCCGGGGAGACCATCGGCATTATCGGTCCCACCGGCTCAGGCAAATCCACGCTGGTGAATCTGGTTCCCAGATTCTACGACGCCACACAGGGACAGGTCCTGGTGGGGGGCGGGGATGTGACAGAGATCCCCACGGCGCTGCTGCGGCAGCAGATCGCCATAGTGCCCCAGAAAGCGCTGCTTTTCACAGGCACCATAGAGGAGAATCTGCGCTGGGGCGACAAACAGGCCACCATGGAGGAGATTCACCGGGCTGCCCGGGCTGCCTGCGCGGAGGAGTTCGTGTCAAAGCTGCCGGAGGGCTATGAGACGCAGCTGGGCCAGGGTGGCGTGAATCTCTCCGGCGGCCAGAAACAGCGCCTCTCCATCGCCAGAGCGCTGCTGAAAAAGCCGCGGATACTGATTCTGGACGATTGTACCAGCGCCCTGGACGCCACCACGGAGGCCCAGGTTTTGGCGGGAATTCTTGACAACGCTCCCGAAACGACGGTGCTGCTGGTCAGCCAGAGGATATCCACGGTCATGAGAGCGGATCATATCCTCTGCATGGAGGACGGAAGAATCTGCGGTTTCGGCTCCCATGAAAGTCTGATGGAAGACTGTGAGCCTTATAAGGCTATTTACCGATCCCAGATCGGGCCGGAGAATCTGCCGGGGGAGGCAGAGCTTAAGGAGAAAGGAGGGATGCTCAATGGATAAAAATATGGCGACGCCGCCCTCTCAGCTGGGCCGCGCAAGGGGCGTCCCGGCAGTCAAGCCCAAGGACATGAGGGGGACACTGGTTCGACTGTGGCAGTTGACCCGGGGCCATAGAAAAGGGCTGGGTTGGATTCTGCTGCTGTCCGCTTTGGCCTCCGGCTCGGCGGTACTGTCCCCCTATCTCATCGGCAGGGCGGTCAACTGCATTGACAACGGCGAGCCCGGTCTGAGGCTGCTGCTGGTGCTGGCAGCTCTGTACCTGGGAGACTGGCTGGTGCGATTCCTGCAGCAGTTTCTCATGGCGGGCATAGGGCAGCGGATGATCCTGCATATCCGCACCAGTCTGTTTGCCCATATGGAAAAGCTGCCCCTGTCCTTTTTCGATACCAGGCAGCACGGGGAGCTGATGAGCAGGCTGACCAATGATGTGGACAATATCAGCGTCACCATATCGGATTCACTGACTCAGCTGCTGATGTATGGGTTTACGATCAGCGGCATTTTCTGCGTCATGATCTGCATGAGCCCTCTGCTCACGGGCATTGCGCTCTTTGCGGTGCTGTTGATCTTTTTGCTGACCCGGGCGGTGACCAGTAGAACCAAGGTGCTGTTTCGGCAGCAGCAGGCCATTTTAGGCAGACTCAACAGCCAGGTGGAGGAGAGCATATCCGGCATCGGTATGGTCAAGGCCTTCGGACAGGAGCAGGAGATGGTGGCAAAGTTCGTGGAGAACAATGACGCTTTCTGCCAGGTGGCAACCAAGGCTCAGATCGCCTCCGGTTACCTGATGCCCATGATGAATGTAATCAACAATCTGACCTATGTGCTGATCGCCATGGCCAGCGGCATAATGGCGCTTAAGAATCGGCTGACCGTGGGGGAGATCTCCAGCTTTCTGCTGTACTCCCGGCAGTTTTCCAGGCCCTTTGTGGAGATCGCCAACATATATAACAACTTCCAGACTGCGGTGGCGGGAGCGGAGCGTATCATAGAGATTCTGGATGAGAGCTGTGAGCCTGAGGATGTGGAGGGAGCCAGGAGCGCAGCGCAGGTTCGGGGTGCCGTCAGTTTTCGGGATGTGACCTTCGGTTATCGGCCCGATAAACCGGTACTGCAGCATATCGATCTGGAGATCGAGGCGGGAACCCGGGTGGCTGTGGTGGGTCCCACCGGCTCGGGGAAAACCACTCTGATCAATCTGCTCACCCGCTTTTACGATGTGCAGGAGGGAGCCATTCTGCTGGACGGCTGCGACCTGCGCCAGTATCGGCTGGGGGAGCTGCGCCAGGCATTTGGCGTGGTGCTGCAGGACACGGCGCTTTTTGGAGCTACGATCCGGGAGAATATCAGCTACGGCCACCAAGACGTGCCCCTGGAGGAGGTGCGGGAGGCGGCCAGAGTGGCGGGGGCGGACGGATTTATCCGAAGGCTCCCCCAGGGCTATGAGACTGTGCTGCACCAGGGCGGCGCGGAGCTGAGTCAGGGGGAGAGACAGCTTTTGACCATCGCCAGAGCCGTGCTTTACCATGCTCCCATCATGATACTGGACGAGGCCACCAGCTCCGTGGATACCGTGACGGAGCAGCATATACGCCAGGCTATGCTGGCTATTACGCAGGGCCGCACTTCCTTTATCATTGCCCACCGCCTGTCCACAATACGGGATTCCGATTTGATTTTGCTGATTCGGGACGGACAGATAGCGGAACAGGGGACGCATCAGCAGCTCATGGACCTGCAGGGGGAGTATGCGCGAATGTACCTGACGCAGATGGGAAGAATGTAGGCCGGACAGGACGTGGAAAATGGGGGCCAAAACCATAAAGTAGGATTTGACGATTAATATGAATAATGTTATGATAAAATCAGATATTGCACGAACTACGTGGAGTCCCTGAAGGGCATCTTGCGGAAAGGAAATAGCGGAGACATATGAGCAGTGGATCGCATATTCAGGAAAGTAAAATGATGATTGACGACCTGCTCCATGCGGTCAACGGTCTGATCGAGATAGCCAACGGTGAGCTGGTGACTATGGACGAGGAACCGGTGGAGGTCGAGGTCGAGGAGCAGGAACCGGAGATCGACCTGGCGGAGCTGGAGGCAATGGGGTTATATGAGGCCCAGCTGCAGGAGGTGGAACTGGGTATCAGACAGAAACTGCCGGTGCAGCTCTATGCCCAGAACTGCTACAACTGGATGCAGATGAAGGAGATCCGGCTGGGTATGCTGGCCCAAGTGGATGTAAAGTGGTATACCAATCCCCTCTACAACGCGGAGCAGATGCACCAGATACGATTGGGTCTGGAGTATGGCCTGGATGTGTCGGGCTATGCCCGCCTGATCTACACCGTGTCGGATATGTACAAAAAGCGTCACGCCCTGATGGAGGAGAAATACAGAAATGGCGAGGGAGGACAGGAACGCTATATTCTGGACGAATTTACTCGCATCCGGATCCATCTCAGCGCGGATCTGATGACGGCGTGGCTCATGATGCCGGAGGGCGAGGAGCGCACCTACACCGTAGCGGAGTTACGCCGCCTCCTCAAAAAATATGAGGTGCGGCATGGCATTCAGGCCGACGGGCTGTGTGAAGCCACGATACAGAGCACAAGGGGCAGGGAGATTTTGATTGCCCAGGGAACGCCTGCGATGCCGGGGACGGACGGCTATTATGAGCTGTTTTTTAACCGGGAGCTGCCGGATAGCCCGGAGCTTTTGGCGGACGGCAGCGTGGATTACTCCCGGGTGATCGTGGCGGACACGGCCCAGCCGGGACAGGTATTGGCCCAGTACCGGCCTGCGGGCAAGGGAAAACCGGGCATGACGGTGACCGGTATCGCTTTGGTCGGTGAGACGGGACGGGATCTGCCGCCGATTACGGGCAACGGTATCACAGGGGACGACGTCAGGCGCGTTTACGCTGCCGCCATCAAGGGGTATGTGACCTACGATGCGGAGAGCTGCAAGTTGAATGTACTGCCGACCTACCTGGTGAACGGAGATGTGAACAGCTACAGCGGCAGCGTGATTTACGACGGCACTATACATATCAGCGGCGCGGTGAGCGGTAAGGCCATGATACGGGCCACAGGAGATATCATTGTGGACGGCTTTGTCAGCGGCGGCTATATCGAGGCAGGACACAACGTGATTTTGAGAAGCGGCGTCAATGCGGCGGACCAGGGCAGCATACAGGCGGGCGGCCAGATCATGGGCAAGTTCTTTGAGAGGGTGCGTCTCACGGCAGGCGGTGATATCGAGGGCAACTACTTTTTGGACTGCAGTGTGTACTCGGAGGGAAGGGTGCTTGCCAAGGGCGGCAAGAGCCGGATCATGGGCGGTGAGATGACCGCCAGCGCGGGCGTGGAGGCAGGGATCATCGGCAACTACGGCAGCGCCAAGACTGTGATCTCCGTGGCCAATCTGTACGAGCTGACAGAGCAGCTGGAGAACATTAAGGAACAGGAGAAAAAGGTGAGCTTTGAGCGGGAAAAGCTGGAGGAGGGCAGGCAGAAACTGGAAAAGCTGATGGAGGACGGCGCGGTCGCTGACCAGCGGCTCTATCAGAAGGTCCTGCAGGCGTCCCAGATCAAGGAGGGCGAGTGGACCGAGCTGGAGCTGCGAAAGGAGCATCTCAAGACAGTGAAAAAGAACGCCATGCAGGCGGCTGTGAAAGCCCTAAAGGAACTGCGTCCCGGAACGGTTATTGTGATCAACGGCGTGACAAAGATGTTTATGGAGGCCATGCAGGGCACGACATTGACGGAAGAGGTTTTGTTGGAAAAGAAAAAATAGTGGGGTAAAATGGCGATGGCAGAGAGAAACTATATATTGATTGCGGACAAAGAGGGCGCGGACCGGAAACTGCTGAGTCAGCTTCTGGGGGACGTCTACGATATTATATTTGCCGACAATGGAAGACAGGTGCTGAGCGAGATTCAGAAGAGAAAGAACGAGCTGGCGGCGGTGGTGCTGGACTGGGATATTCCGCTGGTCAGCGCGTACCAGATCATGCAGGTGATGCAGTCCAAGCGCATGCTGGGGCAGATACGGCTCTTTGTCAGCACGGTCCAGAAGGACTCTGAGATCGACAAGAAGGCATTTGGGATGGACGCCACGGCGATAATCCAGAAACCCTACTCGGCAGTGGCGGTTCACAGGCAGATACTGAGTTGTCTGGAGCAGGCGGCGGAGCGTGAGCGGCTGCGAGAGGAAGTGGAGAAAAGAGGACGGCAGCTGGAGGAGAGCCAGAAGAAACTGGATGGTTTCTATGACAATCTGCTGGACGCCATCGGCACAGTGATGGAGTACCGGGTGTCCGAGTCCGACCAGCATGTGAAACGTATCAAAGGTTTCACCAGAATACTGGCGGTGGCCTACAAGAACGAGTTCCCGGACTGCGGGCTGGACGAGGCGGAGATCAACCGGATCGTCAGAGGCTCCGTGATACATGATATAGGTAAGGTCGCAGTGCCGGATGCGGTGTTGCTCAACCCCGCAAAGCGCACAGAAGATGAAGAGCAGATCATGAGGAGCCACACCACCAAGGGAGAGGAGATCATGCAACTGCTCAGGGAGGTACAGGACGAGGAGCAGTTCCGCGTGTCCTGCGAGATCTGCCGCTGGCACCACGAGCGCTATGACGGCGGCGGGTATCCGGACGGACTGGAGGGCAGTGAGATTCCCATATCCGCACAGATCGTCTCCATTGTGGATGTGTATGACGAACTGGTGTCTGAGCGTATCTCCAAGAAACCCTACGACAAGGAGACGGCGTTTAAAAAGATTATGAACGGAGAGTGTGGCGCCTTTGCGCCGGATCTTCTGAAATGCTTTGGATCTTCCAAAAAACTTCTGGAGTTATTTTCCGACAGCAATTGATTTTATTTTTTCCCTCTAAAGTATTTTGCCTTTTGTCCGATAAAAATAGTAACAAGAATGAAGGATCATTCTGGAAAGGGGGAGTCGGATATGAGAATAGAGGCGTACAATCAGGTACAGCAGTTATATCAGGCAAAACGCGCGGGCAAGACCCAGAAGTCTGCGGCATCAGCCAGGACGGACAGATTGCAGATCAGCAGTTTTGGCAAGGATATTCAGACAGCCAAGGCAGCGGTTGCCGCCGCACCTGATATTCGTGAGGAGTTAACGGCTCCGATCAAGGCGAGAATACAGGACGGAACCTATGAAGTCAGCAATCAGAGTTTCGCGGAGAAACTGATGAAGAAGTACGAGGAAATGAGGTAATTACCAGTGGCTAGTTTGATGGAAAACCTGATTTCGGTGCTACAGCAGGAATGCGTAGAGTACAACGGGCTACTGGAATTATCCGGCCGCAAGACGCCTATCATTGTTGCGGGCGATCTTGATAATTTACAAAAAATCACGGATGAAGAGCAGGAATGGGTAGGCAGGATCGCCCATCTCGAAAAAAAGAGATCGGAGGTCACTGCCGACATTGCTGATGTGCTTAACAAGGATGTTAAAACGATGAAGCTGAATGACCTGGTGGAGATGTTGGCGGCCCGTCCGGCGGAGCAGAAACAACTGTCGGACGCCTGCGACGGACTCAGAGACGTTGTGCACCAGGTACAGGCTGTCAACGAACAAAACCGGGAGCTGATACAGCACAGCCTGGAGCTGGTGGAGTTTGACATGAATCTCCTGCAGTCCATGAGGACTGCGCCACAGACAGCCAATTACAATCGGGAAGCATACAGCGCAGGCGGAACCATGGGAGTCGTTAACCACGGTTTCGACGCGAAACAATAGTTAAGACAGAGGTGATGTCATATGTCATTGATGAGCAGTTTATATATAGGAGCATCCGGACTACAAACCAGTCAAAATGCGCTGAACACCACAGCGCATAATTTGTCTAATGCGGATACAAAGGGCTATACCCGCCAGCAGGTTCAACAGGCGAACAGGCCCTATGTAACCCTGTCAACCAACCCGCATTCTGTGTCCAATATGCAGACGGGTCTGGGAACATTTTATTCCAATGTAAAACAGGTAAGAGATTATTTTCTGGATAAGACCTTCCGCAAGGAGTCCGGCAGGAGCATGTTCTACCAGGTGTCAACAGAGACCATGGAGGAGGTGGAGAGCCTGCTGGGAGAGCTGAACAAGGAGGCGTTCCAGACCACCATGTCGGATCTGTGGACCAGTGTGCAGGAGCTGGTAAAGGATCCTGCCAGTTCTGTGACACAGGGACTGTTCGTACAGCGGGCGGGGGAGTTTTTGGAGCGCTCTGTTCATATCTATGACAGCCTGTGTTCCTATCAGGACAATCTGAATGAGAAGATCAGGCAGAAGGTGAATACGATCAATGCATACGGCAACCAGATCCTGGCGCTGAACGACACGATTCGGTGCATTGAGGCCGGTGGTATTGAGCGGGCCAACGATCTGCGCGATACCAGAAACCAGCTTTTGGATGAACTGGCGGAGCTGGCAGATATATCTTTTTCGGAGGACATATTCGGAGATGTGTCTGTGCAGATTGAGGGCGTGGATTTTGTGAAGGGCTCCATATGCTATGAGATGGCTCTATACACGGACGAAACGACAGGCTTTTACACTCCGTTCTGGCTGCTGAACGCCAAGTTTACAGAGCGGGAGGACGGCACCAGAGATTACGATATCAGAGGGGCCGAGGTGTTTGACTTAACGCAGGAGATATCCACGGACAGAGATACGGATATCGGCGGACTGAAGGCCATGCTGCATGCGAGAGGAGACCACCGGGCGGACTACACGGACGTGGAGAGAGATTATGACTCCGTCTCCCAGTCGATCGTCATGAACATGGAGGCCGAGTTTGACCGGATGATCCACTATGTGGCGGATAAGATCAACAGCGTGTTGGCGGATGCGGCCGGAGTCAAGACCATGGATATCACCCTGACGGACGGCACAGTGCTGCAGGAAGTGCGGGCCTGTGAGGACGCCCCCAACGGTTACATGAGGCATCAGGATGGCAGTCCGATTCAGATGTTTGCCAAGATCACCACGCCGGGCTACCAGAAAGTGACCGGAACGGTGGTCGATGAAAACGGCAATACAGTCGAGAAGGATTTCTGGGTATATCAGGAGGAGCATCTGGGCGATGTAGATCCCAAGAAAGACGATCCCATGCGTCCCGAGACGATCTACAGTCTGAAGAATCTGCAGATCGATCCGGAGCTGCAGCAGTCGCCCTCCATACTGGGATTCAGACTGGCGGACGGCTCTGAGGATAAGGCTACTGCGGAGGCGTTGAGCAACGCTTTCAATGAGGAGATATACAAGCTGAATCCTCATGTGAACAAGAAAAGCACTTTTATGGATTTCTATTCCGATATGGTAGCGCAGGTGTCCAATAGCGGTTATGCGTTCCGCAGCATTCTCGCCAACCAGCAGAATACGGTGGAATCCACCAGCAATGCACGGGAGCAGGTCATAGGGGTGTCCTCGGACGAGGAGCTTTCCAACATGATTAAGTTCCAGAACGCCTACAACGCATCCAGTCGGTATATCAATGCGATCAGCGAGATGCTGGAGCATGTTATCAATGCGTTGGCCAGATAGGGACAGGAGATTGATTTGAGATAGAGAGGATAGAGAGATGCCTTCACAATTCTTCGGATTAAATATTGCATATAAAGGTCTGCTGGCCAGCAATGCGGCTCTGAACACCACAGCCAACAATATCGCCAACGTACAGACCGACGGCTACAGCCGCCAGCGAGTGGTACAGCAGGCGAGCCAGGCCATCCGGGTGTTCCAGACCTACGGCTGTGCCGGTGCGGGCGTGGATACGCTGGCCATTGAGCGGGTCAGGGACGAATTTTATGACACCAAGTACTGGAACAACAACGCCAACGCGGGCGAGTACAATATCAAGCAGTATTACATGCAGCAGATAGAGGCCTATTTCAAAGACGACGGATTGAGCACCGGTTTCAAGACGATTTTTGACAAGATGATGATCGGCGGAATGCAGGAGTGGAAGAAGGACCCCAGCAGCACCAACGCCAAGAAACAGTTTATCGGCACGGTGGGCCAGCTCACGGAGTATTTCAACGGACTGGCGGCAAACATGCAGAAACTGCAGGCGGACGTGAATCAGGAGATCAAGCTCAAGGTAGATGAGATCAACTCTTTGGCGGGCGAGATTGCGACCCTGAACAAGCAGATCAATGTGGTGGAGCTCTCCGGCAGCAAGGCCAATGAGCTTAGGGACCGCAGAAGTCTGTTGCTGGATCAGCTCTCTCTGATTGTGGACGTGGAGACGAAGGAATATCCTATTATGGACCTGAATCAGCCTGACCGGGAGACGGGGGCGCACAATTTTATTGTGAAGATCGCCGGAGGGCAGACTCTGGTGGACGGCACCGAGTACAACGGGCTGGAGTGCAGGGCCAGAGCCAGCTATGAGAAGGTCAACCAGACAGATATCGACGGATTGTACGACGTCTACTGGGCGGACGGCCAGAAGTTCAATCTTTATAATTTCTCCATGGGCGGCAATCTGCAGGGTCTGGTGCAGATGAGAGACGGCAACTATGGCGAGTATTTCAACGGCAAGATAGAGTCCATCGGCAGGACGGACGATGACAAGCACGACACTGTGACAGTCAGCGTGACCCAGAAATATCTGCAGGATCTCAATTTTTCCAATCTGTCGGATCAGGGGGGCATCATCTCCCTGGGCAACAGAGAGTTTTACTACGATTCCTGGACCTATGAGTGCAGCTATAACGACAAGGGTGAAAAGGTGTGCAGCTATACCTTTACCCTGTCCGACAGCACCATGAATCCCCAGCGTCTGACCAATGACCGGGTGGGCAAGAATGCCGAGGTGGGAACGGGACTGCAATATCAGGGCGTACCCTACTATATGAACCAGATGAATATCTGGATACGAACCTTTGCACAGATATTCAATGATACGTTGAAGAGCGGTTACAATACCTACGGCGATTTGGGCTGCAATCTGTTGACCGGCAATATGAGCGCTAAGAGTGAGCAGTACAATTTCGTGGATGATTTCCGGTATGATACCTTTACCTATGAGGCGTATCAGGAGAGAGTGAATGAGCTGGTGCAGGGCGGCATGAGTCAGGAGGACGCCGAGAAGGCGGCGGCTCTGAAGGTGTCGGACGACGTTGACAGCTATTACCACCTGACGGCCATGAATTTTGATGTGTCGGAGGCAGTGGAGCTGGATCCGGATCTGCTGTCGCACCGCTACGAACAGGGAGACGGCGTAGAGCAGGACGTGTTGCTGGACGATTTGAAACGTATTGCCACCGACACGAAGAAGATGAGTTTCAGAGGAGGAAACGCCTCGGAATTCCTACAGTGTATACTGGGAGACATAGCGCTGAATGCCAGCCGGGCCAACACCTTCCAGAAGAATTTCAGCGATATAAGCGAGATCATCAACACCCAGCGGATGTCTATCTCCGGCGTAGACGAGGATGAGGAGGCCGTGAATCTGGTGAAATACCAGCATGCGTACGGCCTGTCCTCCAAGATGATTCAGGTGCTGACCGAGGTTTATGACAGACTGATCCTGGAGACCGGCGTATAAAATCACTTATAGATTGACGCGATAGTACAGACTTTAGAAAGTGGTGCAATATCCCAGGAGAATCCTGTGATGTGCGGAAATGAGGTAATATGAGAATAACAAACAAGATCATGCAGAACAATAATCTGGCGAATATCAATACCAACAAGCTGCTGCAGGATAAACTCAGCACCCAGATGTCCACGGAGAAAAAGATAAATCGCCCCTCCGATGACCCGGTGATTGCGATTCGCGCTCTGCGCCTGCGCAGCAATGTGACGGAAGTGACCCAGTATTACAGCAGGAATATTCCGGATGCGGAGAGCTGGCTGAACGTGACGGAGGAGGCGGTGAAGAATCTGGCCTCCATCGTGACGGAGATGCAGAAACAGTGCACCAAGGGCTCTAATGGGGATATCAAGACTTCTGACAGGCTGATCGTCATAGAGCAGCTCAAGGCGCTGGCGGACGAGGTATACAGCACCGGTGACGCGGATTACGCGGGCCGCTATGTGTTCACCGGCTACCGCACGGACACTTCCTTAAGTTTTCCGAATGCGACGGAAAAGAAATACAGCATCACCGAGCAGCTTAATAAGGACGCCATAGAGCAGGTGTCGTTTATCACTACTAAGGGCGCTGATGGCACCAGTGACGTGATGGATATGACCGTCAACAATTATATGAGTATTGACGTGAAGCAAGAGGATATCCAGCGGCTGGATGTCTATCGGTTCCACTTGGCCTACGGCAATTGTGATGAAGCGCCGGCTGAGTTGAGCTATGGAACAGAACCCTATTCCACCATTCCCGTGGACGTCGTGCATGACATTGACTCTCCTTATGAGGCGGCTGCAGCGGCCACCGGGGAGAAAGCGATCTTTGTGCCCGAGACCGGCGAACTTTTGCTGTCAGAGGCCGCTTACGAAACGCTGATGAAGACCAAGGACGACCCGAAGACTGCGGGCGTCAACGAGGGAGAGATCCGCATCACCTATGAGAAATCCAAGTGGGCAAAAGGGGATCTGCGCCCGGAGCACTATTTTTACTGTACCTCCGATCCGGATGATCCGGAGAAGAAATTCACCTACAATGAGAGTTATCTGGAAGCTGACAAAGAGCGTCAGGACATTGAGTATGATGTGGGCTTTAACCAGACGATCCGTGTGAATTCCACTGCCGATGAGTGCTTTAAGCACAGTATCGGCCGGGAGGTGGAGGATCTGGTGAACGCCATGCAGGATGTGGTGGACACGGAAAAGATCGTGGAGGATATGAAAGCTCTGCTGGAAAAGGCCAGCGAGGCTGACAAACCGGAGATTCAGAAGAAACTGGACGTGGCCCAGACGGTGCTGAATGAGAAGAAGGGCAAGACTCAGAGGATGTTCGAGCATGGGATCACTCTGATGCAGGGACATCTGGACGAAGCCAATCTGAGCCTTACCAATATAGGTACGCGGACTAAAAAGCTGGAGCTGATCGAGAACCGCATGCAGTCTCAGAAGACTACCTTTGAGGAGCTCCAGAGCGAGAACGAGGATATTGATATTGCCGAAGTCATTATCAATCTGAGCAGCGCAAAGCTGACCTATGAGGCGGCCCTGATGGCTACCGGAAAAGTGGCGCAGACCAGTCTGCTGCAATATATCTAAAGGCGGCTCTAACCATAGAGGAGGAGAAGAAGAAATATGATTATCAAAACCAAAGCATTTGGCGAAGTTGAAATTACGGACGACAAGATCATCACCTTTCCGGCCGGTATTATCGGTTTTCCCGACATGAAACGTTTCACTCTGCTGCACGATGAGGAGCAGGGAGTGTCTGCCGGCATACGCTGGCTCCAGTCCCTGGAGGAACCGGCATTTGCCATGACAGTGATGGACCCGCTGGTGGTGAAGGAGGACTACAACCCTGAGATCGATGACGAGCTGCTTACCGGAATCGGCGAGGTCACACCTGACAATCTGCTGGTGCTTGTGACGGTGAGAGTTCCCTCCGATCTGACGCAGCTGAGCGTCAACCTGCAGGGACCTATTGTCATCAACGTGGATGAGCGCAAGGCCTGTCAGATCATTGTGGATGCGGATACCTACCCGGTACGTTTCCCTGTCTACGATATTTTGCAGTCCAGAAAGGCGGGTGACTGAGATGCTGGCATTATCCAGAAAAAAGAATGAGGCGATTATCGTCAACAACAACATAGAGATCACGATTCTGGAGGTTAAGGGCGATCAGGTTAAAATAGGCGTCACCGCCCCCAGAGAGGTGCCGGTTTACCGCAAGGAAGTCTACACGCAGATACAGGAGGCCAACCAGGAGGCCGCCAACGCCGAGGGTATGGCTGCACTGAAGGATCTGCTGGTATAATTTATGGGAGATTTGTGCACTTTTTAATATTTTTTAATAAATAAACTAAATTTTTTCATTGCCGCATCCGATAATAGCTGTAAGAAACCAGTAAGTGTCGTAAAAGGATGACGACATTGCAGTAACACATGGAGGTGTAATTATGGCAATTGAACCCTTAGGAAGTATCATGAGTGTACAGGCTCAGAGTGTGAGCGCTCCCAAGCCTGTGGCGCAGCCCAAGGCGCCGAGTGTTGATTCCCAGAGTAATTCTGCTCAGGAAGCTGCCCAGGTGGACAGTACTGTCAACGTGGTAGCAGAGGGACAGAGCAAGGGAAACAGCAACAATAACAGTAATGAGCAGCAACAGCAGCAGCCCACCAACGAGCAGCTCAAGCGAGCAGTGGAGCAGTTGAATAAGAACATGGTGGCTCACTCGGAGGCTGTTTTTGGCATACACGAAGGAACCAACCGTGTGACCATTAAGATCGTAGACAAAGATACAAAGGAAGTCCTGAAGGAGCTGCCCCCTGAGAAGACCCTGGATATGATTGCCAAGGTGTGGGAGATGGCAGGCATTCTCGTGGATGAGAGGAGATAGGAGGGTAAAAGCATGTCAACAATGAGACTTACCGGACTGATGTCCGGCATGGATACAGAGAGCATGATCCAGCAGCTGGTGGAGGCGAAGAAGACCAAGGTCGATAAGACCAAGAAGGCCCAGACCAAGCTGGAGTGGAAACAGGATGCTTGGAAGAGCCTGAATACCAAGTTGAAAAACCTGCAGTCCAAATATCTGAGCAGTATGCGATTCACGGATGCTTACAGCAAGAAGACGACAAAGGTATCCAATTCCAATGCCGTCAGCGTAATCACCGGCGAGGATGCCATGAACGGCGTACAGACCCTGAAGATCGACAAGCTGGCCAAGACAGGATACCTCACGGGCGGCGTTGTGAAGGGCAGCGATGGGGGCAAGGTGACGGCCATGTCCACTCTGGAGTCTCTGGGTGTGACTGAGGCAGGTACGATCAATCTCAGCATCGGCAAGAACGGTGAGAAGTCTGTGGACATTCAGGTGAACCAGAACACAACGATTTCGGATGTTCTGACCCAGCTGAAGAAAGCGGGGTTAAACGCTAATTTTGACGAGAACAACCAGAGATTTTTCGTCAGTGCCAAGGAGTCGGGTGCTGACAGCGACTTTAGCCTTACGGCTACCGGCGCCGGACTGGATGCACTGAAGAAATTGGGTTTGGATGCATCTGTCGAAGGATATAACAAGACCGAAGGTCAGGATGCAGTGATTTATCTGAACGGCGCAAAGTTTGAGAGCAAGAACAATACATTTGCCATCAACGGATTGACCTTTACAGCCATGCAGGCGTCGGACGAGGAGATTACCGTGACCACACAGCAGGATACCGATGGTATCTATGACATGGTCAAGAATTTCCTGAAGGAATACAACGCCATCATCAACGAGATGGATAAGCTGTACAACGCGGCTTCTGCCAAGGGCTATGAGCCTCTGACCACAGAGGAAAAGGATGCTCTGTCCGACACCGAGATCGAGGAGTATGAGAAGAAGATCAAGGATGCTCTGCTGAGAAAGGACGAGAATCTGAGCAGCATCAGTTCCGCCATGAGAGGAATTATGGCTGAGGGCATAGAGATAGGTGGAAAGAAAATGTATCTCTATGACTTTGGTATTGAGACACTGGGATATTTTGAGGCCGAGGAGAATGAGAGGAACGCCTATCATATCGCGGGCGATCCGGATGACCCCAACACCGTGGGCAAGGCGGATAAGCTGAAGAGCATGATAGCAAACGACCCGGATACAACCATTAAGTTCTTTACCAAGCTGTCCCAGAACCTGTACGACAAGATGAGCGAGCTGTCCAGTTCTGTGAAGGATTACCGCAGTTTCGGCAGTTTCTATGATGACAAGAAGATGAAGTCAGATTATGAAAGCTACACCAGCAAGATTAAGGAGCAGGAGCAGAAACTGAACGATTACGAGGATAAGTGGTACAAGAAGTTTGCCGCGATGGAGACTGCTATGGCTAAAATGCAGAGCGGTGCCAGCGCCGTTACGGCCCTGTTAGGAGGAGGCTCATAATATGGCAATGCCTGATGCGTTTTCGCAATACAATAACAGCAAGATTCTCACGGCGTCTCCGGCGGAATTGACCCTGATGCTCTATGAGGGGGCAATCAAGTTCTGCAACATAGCGATTTTGGCGGTGGAGCAGAAGGATGTACCCAAGGCGCATACCAATATTGTGAAGACACAGAGAATAATCGATTATCTGCGTCAGACACTGGATATGAAATATCCGGTGGCGCAGGATTTCGAGAATATTTATGTATATCTGTCACAGCGCTTGGTGGAGGCCAATATGAAGAAGGACAAGGAAATCCTGGAAGAGGTCAATGGGCATTTGCGCTCGGTGCGGGATACCTGGAAAGAGGTTATGAGGATCAATCAGGCGAAAGGGGCTAATTGATGAAGAATCAGTTAAGCATACTGCAGGAGAGTCTGGCGGCGAAACGTCAGGTACTCTTGGAGATACAGGAATATAATAAGAAACAGGAGGCTGTCTTTACCGCTGAGGAGGTGGATATGTCACTCTTCGATGAGGCGATAGAGGAGAAGGGCCGTCTGATTGATAAGCTGACGCAATTGGATGATGGATTTGAGATTATGTACCAGAAACTGGCGCGGGAGTTGGAGAACAACCGAGAGAAATATGCGGATCAGATTCGTGTAATCCAGCAGCAGATCAAGGAGATTACGGATCTGGGAGTATCCATACAGGCTCAGGAGGCAAGGAATAAATCTCTGATTGAAAAGTTTTTCTCCAGAGAGCGCAAGAGTATACACAAGAGCCTCCAGAATTCAGCCAAGGCCTACAGTTTTTACAAGAATATGTCCGGTCTGAGTGCGGCTAGCAATGAGCCGTCCTATGACAGCAAGAAATAAGAAGTCTATAATAAGAATCTGCCGCGGCGAATGCGCGGCAGATTTTTTTACTGCAATTCCTTGGTCAATGCGGTGATGGCGGCGGTTTCGCTGTCACTTTCTGTGCCGGGGTGTTCCTCCAGATAACTGATGATATAATCCAGTCGGTTGATGGGCACTCCTGTTGTGACCAGTCCGGCAAGCACTCTCTGCAGCCGTCCCAGTGATACCTGCTCCGGCACCACGCCATTTACCACCGCCGGATAGCGTCTGCGCACCATGTCCACCAGGTCGGCGGTGAGCTGGCGGTTCAGGATGCGGTCATAATTTTGCAGGATCACCTCCGACAGATGTGCCACAATACAGTCAAAGGCGGAGAATTCCACATATCCCTCCGGCGTCTCCTCCTGCTTTTCCAGCCATTCTCCATCCGGCCAGACGGTGCGCCACTCGGCCACGGGCAGCGCGTCCTCACGCGCATAAAAGTATTTCGGATATTCCGAGCTGTTCTGAGCCACTACCTCCCGGCCGTGAAGCAGAATACGATATTCTTTTTCTCCCAGAGTTACATTGTCCCTGAGCTGGATCATGGGTATCATAATGCCCATTTGGTCCCCCAGTCTCATGCGCATATAGTGGATTGGAACGTAGGTGTTAGTATTTTCCTTTACCAGCATATCCACCAGTCCTCTCCCTACCTCCAACACCAAAACATATTTCTGGATCACATTTTCGATCTCGGTCTGCCTCTGTCTCTGCAGCGATTCCAGGTTGTGCTGAGAAATGGCGGAAACCTGATGGCTTAGCAGATAGTCTGTGGAACAGTCCATCAGCTGAGCGATAGAACGTATCATTTCGGCGTCCGGCAGGCTGGTGCCATTCTCCCATTTGGACACAGCCTGGGGAGTAATACCCAGTTTCTCTGCTATTTTTTGTTGTGTGTAGCCCTGATCCTGGCGAAGTTGAGTAAAGCGTTCTGCGAATTCTGTAAGCATATTTTTCCCTCCTGTAGCAGAGCTTCGAGCCCTGTCTGTTTTTCTATAGGATAGCACGGAACAGGGAATTGCGCAACCAACTGTTGAGAGATTTGTGCCACAACCATGGGTTGATAAACAACGATTCTTGACATTAATAGGGTTCGGACGTATAGTAAATATGAGAAAGCTTGTGATAGATATGTGCGTTAAAGCGCACAGAGGGTATAAGGTTGAATAAAAATGCATATTCAACTATTGATTTGAGTGCGCACTGCAGCGCGCAGATGGGTATAAATATGAAAAAACAGAAAAAGATTACGGTGGGTGTGTTAGTCAGTGGTATTATGGATGATTTTACCAGGATCATCTGCAAGGGCGTTATGAAGGCGGCCCGGCGAAGGGGCGTGAATCTGGTTATTTTTCCGGCAAAGTACGTGGACCGCGATGTGTCGGACAACCGGGATCTCAGGTATGAGTACCAGTATGGGACGATCCTGTCTTACGCCAAAAAGGAGAATTTGGACGCTATAGTGGCGGCCACAGGCTGTATCGGGTGTTTCAGCACCTCCGAGCGCATGCTGGAACTGATGGAGCAGTATGAGGGAATTCCCTGTGTACTGGTCGCTTCACAGCTGCCGGGCTATGACAGCGTGACTTTTGACAATTTCTCCGGTGTCAGGGAGGGCATGAAGTGTCTGATTGAGGAAAAGCATTGTACAAAAATCGGTATGATCGGCGGGCCGGATGACAATTCTGACGCGCGAGAGCGGCGGGAGGCGTTCTGCCAGGTCATGCGGGAGCATGGACTGGAGGTGGGCGAGGAGCTTTACGAGGCGGGCAATCTGACCCGCAACAGCCGGGAGGCTTTTGTCAGACTGTTGGACAACAATCCGGATCTGGAGGCCGTGTTCTGCGTCAATGATGACACTGCCCTGGGACTGTATGAGGAACTGCAACGAAGAAAGCGGCAGATCGGCAGAGATATTCACGTGTTTGGATATGACAATATACAGGCGGCGGCCAAGGCGTCCCCTCCGTTGTCCTCAGTGCGGGCGGATCCGGCGGAGCTGGGAGAGGCGTCTCTGGAATTGGTACTTGACAAACTGCGCGGGGAGGCAGTGGAGAGCAGGGTGCTGCCCACCAAGTTTATCAGGCGGGATTCTATTGGCAACCTGGAGGATGAGCAGAGGGATCATGCCATAGATGCCCGTATGATGGATATGTGGTTTGACGATGTATTTTACCGCTGTAAGCATGAGGATATGCAGAAGACGGTAGAGCAATTCCGTCATTCCTTTAAAATGCTGGTAAAGTGCATCCGCTCTATTTACGAGGAGCATGAGGAGGGAGTCTGGGAGGTAAAGGGGCTGCTGGAGCAGTTTTTGAATGTGGATACCATTGAGTATGCGGATGTGGACAATCTGCTGATTGTGTTCCGCAGGCTGCAGAAAATGTTGTTGGGCGCAGGAAACTCCTTTACCAAGGCTCAGAGAGATCTCTTTCCTATGATTTACCAGAGGATTATCCGGGTGATGGATCAGAGATTATGGGAGATGGGGGAGAGGAGTCTGCGGGACAGCTTTGACATGAAACTGTTTGTGCAAAAGACGCTGCAGTTTGAGAAGGGGACTGACCAGAGCTATGGAACGCTGCTGGAAAATCTGAACTGGCTGCAGGTGAAGAACGCCGGAATCTATATCTTTGAGTCACCCATCACCCATCTGACCAGAGAACCCTTTCAGGCGCCGGAGGAGCTGTATTTGAAAGCGGTGCTGAAATCCGGGGAGGTACAGGTGGTGCCTGTCATGGAGCAGAAAAAGAAACTGGCGGAGCTTTTCACGGACAATATAGGCATACAGCAGGGCTGCATGGTGCTGTTTCCTCTGTTTTTCAATGAAATTCTGGAGGGTCTGATTCTCTGCGAGATGACGGAAAATATTTTTGAGAGCGGTGAATTTCTGGTCAATCATCTGAGTTCGGCTGCCAAGATGATAGAACTTTTGCGCTCAAACCAGAAGATACAGCAGGAGCTGGAGGAGAGTCTGGTAGCGCTGCGAGAGAACAATATTGTGCTGGATAATCTGTCCAAATCAGACAGTCTGACCGGGATTTGGAACCGCCGGGGACTGTACGAGGAGGGACAGCGGGTTGTTGAACAATGTCATCGGCAGGGCAGGAATGTGCTGGTGGTCTATGCGGATATGAACAATCTGAAGATTATCAACGACCGCTATGGGCATGAGGAGGGGGATTTCTCTCTGAAAGCCATTGCGGACAGGCTGGTGGAGGCCGCGGGCAGCCATGGTATTGCGGGGCGTATCGGCGGAGACGAGTATGCCTATGTGTGTCCCTATGACGGTGAGGAAGAGGGAGCGGAGATGCTGTCGGAGCTGTATGAGGCGTTTCGCCGTTTCAATGAGGGTACTGACAAGGAGTACAATGTCACCATATCAGCCGGAGCCTGTGTGCTGGAGCCGGACAGCGGCATGTCACTGGAGGAGGCGCTGAGTGTTGCCGACGAGAGGCTGTATGAGGTGAAAAAGCAGCGCCCGAAGGAAGTGGCGAAAGGCGTGTAGACAGAAATAGGTATTTTTTATCCTGAACAGGAGGATATAGATGGATTTCGAGGATAATTTGGAGGAGAACGGCAGAGAGCCTCGCAGATGGATGCGATTGCTGCCGGTGCTGGCGGCGGTTCTGATTATTGTGGTGATATTGATAGTGATGGTACTGCAGCGCAGGCGGGACCGGGGAGTGGAACAGCCGGAGGAGAGTGGCAGTGCCACGCAAGAGACTGTTTTAGATCCCGTGGAGAGCGTTGGGCAGCCGGAGGAAAGCGGGGCGCCGACAGCCGGGGAGGAAGACCCGGTGGAGAGCACTGCTCAGGAGGTCGCTGCGGAGGAAACGGACCCTCAGGAGCCGTCCCAGCAGGAGACCGGGAGCCAGGTGGACGTGGCGCAGCTGCTGGTATCGGAGCGCGTGCAGGAGCAGGAGCGAGTGACCATTGGCATTGATGTGTCCCGGTATCAGGGGACGATAGACTGGAGCCGGGTGACAGAGTCGGGAATCGATTTTGCCATGATACGGGTGGGATATCGCAGTACTCTGGAGGACAGGGGTATCTATGCCGACACCAATGCCCGCTACAATATGCAGGAGGCTCAGGCGGCAGGTATCCAGGTTGGGGTATATTTCTTTTCCACGGCAGCCAATCGGGACGAGGCCATCGAGGAGGCGCAGTGGGTGGCGGAATATATTTCCCAGTATCAGATCACCTATCCGGTGGCCTTTGACTGTGAGGGGTACGAGCGGGAGGACAGTGTGTTGTATGCGCTGGACAACGGACAGCGGACGGATATTGCCATTGCCTTTATGCAGGAGATTTATGAGCAGGGGTACACTCCCATGTTTTACGGTTCCAGCTATGCCATGACGGGCAGCAATCACTGGGATATGGACAGGATTGAGCGGTCCTATAAGGTGTGGGTATCTCAGTATCCGGCGCTGCCCTATCCTCAGACGGAGCGCTCCTCCTATCAGGGAACTCACGCCATGTGGCAGTACACCAATCAGGGCAGTGTGCCGGGTATTGACCGGCCGGTGGACGTAAACGTGGCGTATTTTGGATATGATGGGGCGGCGGAGTCCATAAACGGGCAGGCGCCGGAGCAGGCCTATGCGGATGTTGAGGCATTGATGAATTTCCGGGAGGTGGATGAGGTGGTGACGGCAAAGGAGGCCACCAATCTGCGGAATATACCCAGCCAGGGTCAGGAGAGTACGGTGCTGTGGACGCTGCGGAACGGGGATACGGCCCGGCGCACCGGTGTAAGTGACAGTGGGTGGTCAAGGCTGATCTATCAGGATCAGGTGTGTTATGCGGTGTCGAATCTGCTGACTACGGATTTGGCTTATCATGTGCCGGAGCCGGAGCCTGAACCGGTCCAGTCGGATGACGGGATTAAGACTAAGTTTACGGACTGCTGTGATCTGATGACTGCCAAGATCGAGACCAATCTGCGGGCGCTGCCCAGTGTGACGAACCCGGATGCAGTGGTAGTGGCAACGATCCGCTATGGGGATGTGGTGCTGCGCACCGGAATTAACACGGAAGTGGGATGGTCCAGAGTGGAGTATGGGGGGCAGGTGCTGTACTGTATCAGCAGTTATTTGACACCGGCTCCGGCGCAGGAGCAGATGCAGGAGTGAGGCGAGGCGAGGCGAGGGACGGGGCGGTGGGGGCATGGTATTCCCCTGCAGACACGCTCTCGCTTCGGCTCGGGCGTAGCGGTACGTAAGGCAGCAAAGTACGCTGCCTAAGTACCGACGCCCTCACAGAGTCTGCCGGGGAACACCATGCCCCCGCCGCCCCTGCCTTGCGACAACGGAACTCTAAACAGTGCTGGCTGTATTATGGACAGAACTTTCTCTGCCAGTGATGGTACTGGAAGGGCGGATGCGGTACTCTAAAACAGCATCTGCCCGGCCAGTGCCCAGAGAAAGTGCTGGCTGTATTATGGACAGAACTTTCTCTGCCAGTGATGGTACTGGAAAGGCGGATGCGGTACTCTTAAACAGCATGTTCCCGGATGGCGCACTGAACAATATATGGACGTCGAAACGGCCATATATTGTTCACCAGGTGTGTGTGGCAGGAGGGAACATGCGGTACTCTAAATAGGAGAATTGGGATATGGCGAGGAATTTGACTACGTTGTGCTATATTGAGCGGGACGGGGCTTATCTGATGATGCATCGGGTGAAGAAAGAACAAGATATTAATAAGGATAAATGGATTGGCGTTGGAGGGCATTTCGAGGAGGGGGAATCTCCGGAGGAATGTCTGCTGCGGGAGGTAACAGAGGAGACGGGATTGACTCTGACCGACTATCGGCTGCGGGGGGTGATTACTTTTATTGCGGATGCCTATCCGGTGGAGTATATGTTTTTGTATACAGCGGAAGGATTCAAGGGGATTATGCACGCATGTGATGAGGGAAATCTGGAATGGGTGCCCAAGGGGAAGGTAAATGAGCTGCCGATCTGGGAGGGGGACAAGATATTTTTTCGGCTGCTGGAGGAGCGGCAGGATTTTTTCTCCCTGAAACTGCGGTATGAGGGGGACACTCTGGCTGAGGCCGTTCTGGACGGGAAGGAGAAACTGGTATAGGAAACCGGCATAAAACACGGATGTTTAGCGGAGGAAGGCCAGATGAAAAGAGCAAATAGATATAAGGGGTTGGCAGCAGGATGTCTGATGGCCATATTTCTGTTGGCTGGCTGTGGAAGAGCTGGCGAGGGGAGCGCCGAGGGAATGGCGCAGTCTGGAGGCAGCGGAGAGACACAGTCGGATACAGCTGTGGAGTCTCTTGCAGGGGAAGACCAGAATACATTGACCGAAGAGCTGGATGCGCTGGTGATAGAGTTGACAGATAGGGAAATGCTGTGGGAGCCAACGGACTTGATGCAGGATGAGAGAGCGGCAAATTTCCCGGAGGAGCTGGTACGACGGCTGCAGGAGGCGCTGGCGGCAGGAACCTCGGACGAGCTGCTGCGGGAAATGACCGACAACAGCTTAAAAATAGAGAGAACGGATTTTATCTATCAGCCCACCGAGGTGGAGGAATCCTCCGGCAGCTATGGGGATGTGTGGACTGAGATCAATGAGCTGTTGTCCTTGGAACCGGGGAAGTCGGTGCCCTATGACTTTTACCGGCTGGACCTGGACGGAGACAAAGCGGACGAGATTCTCATGGTAGAGCGGACGAGATATGAATATTCCTACCGCAGCCAGGCGGTGGTCTTGGAGCAGGATGAGCAAGGGCACTATTGCTTTGCGGGATATGAGGGGCTGGGCTATCATAGATTGTACGCTCTTTTCTCCTATGAGGATAATAGTTATTTAGTCTGTAATTTTGATAATAATAAGAAAAAGACCACCAGAGCGCTGGGAATTTTTGATTTGGGAGAGAGCTGGGAGAAGGTCTATCTGAGCCGCAGCAGCACAGACTGCCAGCTGGAAAAGCTGTGGGAGTCCGAACAGGAGGGGGAGCAGGAACTGCAGACGGCCATATGGGATTATATGCAGCAGATCGGATTGGATCTGATGCTGCGTAATCGCAACGATACGGGGTTTCTCGGGGAGGAAAGGCTCTTGCCCAAGGAGGAGCGCCAGCAAGTCATGGCAGTTTTGGATGATGTGCTGTGGACGCCGGAGCATCTGGAGTATACGGCTCAGGACCAGCGGTGGATTTTTACGCTGGAGGACCAGCAGGTGTATTTTGCCCTGTACCGCAGGGATCAGCCGGAGCAGTATCTGGTAGAGGCGTTTCACTGTGAGGGGGAGCAGGCTGCGCCCATAGGTCTCTATGGAATATTTCCACGCATAGAGGTGGGCGTAGAATCCTACTGGAGTTATCTGGATAAAATGGAGTACAACAGTGAGAAACAGGTCTTGTATTCGGCTCCGGAGGCCGCTCTGGCTTTCCCGGAGGAGAGGCCGGAAGTGACGGAAAGTCTGTGGCGGCAGGTCAATAAGGAACTGCTGTCTGAGGAATCGCAGGGGCAGCAGCTGGCGCCGGAGGGGCTGGTGAATATGGCCCGGGAGGCTCTTTTTACCAGGGACTGGTCTGCCTTCGACCAACTGGCGGAACCCTTTGAACAGACGGATCAAGAGGCAGTGCTTGCGGCCTGGTTTCCGGATTACGATTACTCGATGAATGGCTATATCAACCGTATCTACCAGTATACCATAGGAGATGACACCTATTTGCTTTTTATGGAGGATTCCGGCGGGTCGGCCCGATTCATGATTAATGCTTGCTACCGTCTGACGGAGGATGGGCCGGAATATCTGGGAGACCAGTGGAATACCTGGTGGAACGACTATGTGGTGCCATATGAGGGAGAATTTTATCTGG
This sequence comes from uncultured Acetatifactor sp., assembly GCA_964383805.1. Lineage (GTDB taxonomy): Bacteria > Bacillota > Clostridia > Lachnospirales > Lachnospiraceae > Acetatifactor. The sequence goes on along the minus strand of CAYLIM010000002.1, from coordinate 918 downwards.
TGGACGGCAACTACAATTTTTACTCCAAATATGTGGATACGATTTATCTCCATCGCCTGACCTCGGAGGGGATCAGCGAGGACGCCACGGAAATTGTGCTCAGTCCGGCGTCCTATGTCTGGACAGACGGATACAAGAGCGATGATGCGGCGCTGGAGCAGATTGACCGCTATGTGGAGGAGATCGGGGAGGAGTTGATGGATGTCTCCCCCATCAACGACGACGTGGAGGTATATACCGGCTGTGAGGAGCTGGTGACAGACGCCGTGCTGCGGCAGCGGCTGCTCTGGAGCTATGACTGGTATCGGGTGGACTATGACAACGACGGGCGATCGGAATATCTGGCCAGACATTACTGGTATCCCAGCAATTATACCACGCTGGGGCTGATCACGGAGCGATACCGGATGGATGGAATCACGGTGCAGCTGTATGAGTCCTGGGAGCCGGAATGCCCCTACTCTTCTTATGACTATGAGCTGATACAGCTGTGGTATCAGGAGTTTGACGGGAAAATATATACGTTTCAGTTGTTTTTGACGGAGGGGTACAACTATTATCTGAGCGTATCGCTGGTTGAGAGCAGCCAGGTCAGCTGGATTGCCAGTTATTATGTCACGCCCCGGTGCGAATGGAAGCTGGAGACCTGCCGCAATTACACGGGCGCCGGGTGAGGCGGGCGACTGTAGGGAGATTTCAAATATTTTGCCTAAAATACAAAAAAACACTTGACCTTCCACCTGGTGGAAGCTGTATAAAAAAGTTATCAGACAGACACACGCCGGCCTTGAAGGGGGGAACCGCAGACCATGAAGATCAAACAGGTGGAGGAACTGGTGGAGATCACCCGCAAGAATATCCGTTTTTATGAGGAGCAGGGACTGCTCAGCGTGGGACGCTCGGAGAACGGCTACCGGG
>CAYLIM010000001.1:0-110354 GCA_964383805.1 uncultured Acetatifactor sp. | reverse complement strand
ATTGCCATAAATGGCATGCAGACAGGTCATTGGATTGCAACCGCACAGGTGGAAATTTTTATCGCAGCAGTTCAAACAGATCCGCCTCATCCTCCTGGTAAGTCAGATACAGCTCTTCATAGGACTCGCTTAAGTAGTGGGGATGATCCGGAAACACGTCCTGTTTCAGATAGAAAATCACCTTATTGATAAATGTATCCCGCTGGCACAGGTCGGCCTCGGACACGAAAAAGGGCCCCAGTTTTTTGTTCTCGGGAATTCGGGACAGATGGTATCGGGCGTCGTCGGAGCGCTTACCCATCTCCTGCAGCTCCTGCCGGTTGACCATGTCGATAATCCTGTTGACCAGCCGTGCAAAGGTGGGCCAGTCCCGGGACAGGCGCCCCTCGTAGTACAACTGACTCGCGTAGTCCTCCAGCGGGGTGTCCTGAAAGATGGCAGTCAGAGGCTTTCTGCCCGCAAAGGTGTCATAGGGATGACTCCACTCCTGGGGAAGATCATCAAAGCAGATCCGCACATACTCCAGCGCAAAACGGCGCTTGAAAGCGTTGTCCAGCACAAAGATATTTTCGTCCGCCGTATTCATGGTAGCCAGTATATTAAAGTTGGCGGGAAACCAGACCTTTCCCTCCACAAACAGTTTTTTCAGCCCCGGGTCCCGGGAGAAAAAGGCCGTCATATCATTGTTGGCTACCGCGTACTCGGATTTGCCGCAGCTCTGGCGGTCCAGCAGCTGGAACAGATCTCCGAAGATAGCAGGAGCATTGCCCCGGTTGATCTCCTCGATAACCAGATAATATTTTTCCGCCGGATTCATGAACGCTTCCTTCAGCAGAAGAGTCAGAGGTCCGGCAGCAAAGATGTAGTCCAGAGGACGGTCCAGCGTGATCAGAGGCTTGATGCTGCCGATAAAGTCCTGATAGCTGTAGGTGGGATGAAAAATCAGCCGCTTGCAATGGGCGTCCCTCTCCTCCGGCACGGGATACTCCCGCTCTATCATTTTGTTCACACGGTAGGATTTGCCGGTGCCGGGAGCGCCATAGTAGATCTTCTGGAGGGGGGTCATGGGCACCTCCTCATAGTGAAAATCCAGTCCCTGGTCGTCGTCGTAGCCGTCGTTGTCAATCTCCTGTTTCAGGTAAAAGGGCGCGGAGACCTCCGGGGCCGGCGCGGCGTCCCCGTTGTGCAGAAAGGCCTGGTAGAGCTGTATGGCCGCAGACAGTGTGCCATTGCCATAGGTTTCGTTGGCCTTTTTGAATTCAGCCTTTCCCTGCAGCTGCTCGTACACCGTGTCGAATTCGTATCCGTTTTTGTAGAAAAATAGGTTTCCGGCTACATAGGGCTCCATTTGTCTGCATGCCGTCCGCAGCGCGTGGGAGTAAGCGATAATGGCATTGTCCGTGTAGCGGCGCATTCCCCCATCATTGTACTGTTTGCGCATCCACTCCCGAAAAGCCTGTTCCTGTTCTTCGTTGGTCAGTTTCATGACGGCTCCTTTCTGTTTCCGAGGATGTTTTCTACCTCTAAGTATGCATCAAAACGGCGGGTAATGCAACCATATGAATTAGTATTTGACAGGTTTTTTAATAGATTGTACAATGAACTTCGAAATGATACAAATTTGGATGGCGTGCATATAGAGCTGAGATTGGAGATTTATATGAAGTGGGTGAAGTTCAGGATTAAGACTGTGACGGAGGCTGAGGATATGATTATCAGTTCTCTGTACGACATCGGTCTGGAGGGCGCGCAGATCGAGGACAAGGTGCCGCTGACGGCGCTGGAGAAGGAGCAGATGTTTGTGGATATTCTGCCGGATGAGCCGGAGGATGACGGCATCGCCTATCTGAGTTTTTTTGTGGAAAAGAAGGATGACGGCAGCCTGGAGGTGCAGGGGGAGAACACGGACGTGGAGACTCTTCTGAAAAAAGTGGGACAGGAGCTGGAGGATATACGGTGTTTCATGGATATCGGCGAGGGGAGCGTCACGGTGGACGAGACCGAGGATATAGACTGGATCAACAACTGGAAACAGTATTTTCACCAGTTTTACATCGATGACATTCTGGTGATTCCCTCCTGGGAGGACATACAGCCCGAGGACGATTCCAAAATGGTGCTGCACATAGATCCGGGCACTGCTTTTGGAACCGGTATGCATGAGACCACCCAGCTGTGTATTCGGCAGTTGCGAAAGCATGTGGTTTCCGGAACCCGGCTGCTGGATGTGGGCACGGGGAGCGGCATTCTGGCAATCCTGTCGCTGATGTTCGGGGCGGAGCACGCCCTGGGCACGGACCTTGACATATGTGCTGTGGATGCGGTGGCCGACAACTGCCGAGCCAATGGGATAGACCCAGCGGATTTTGAACTGCTGATCGGCAATATTATCACCGACAGAGCGCTGGGGGAGCGGATCGGCTACGGGCGCTATGACATTGTGACGGCCAACATCCTGGCGGATGTGCTGGTGCCGCTGACTCCCGTGATTGTGGACCACTTAAAGCCCGGCGGCGTCTATATCACCTCCGGCATTATCGACGATAAGGAACAGACTGTGCGTGAGGCAGTGGAGGCGGCGGGCATGAAGGTGCTGGAGGTGACTTACCAGGGAGAGTGGGTATCTGTCACCGCCCAAAAGCCGCAGCAGTGAGACAGGAGAAACTAAATGTATCAGTTTTTTGTGGAGCCGGAGCAGATTCAGGGCAAGGAGATCCTGATTCGGGGCGGCGACGTGAATCATATCAAAAATGTGCTGCGCATGCGGGCAGGCCAGGAGCTGGCCGTCAGCAACGGCGTGGACGGCAGGGAGTACCGCTGCGGGATAGTGGCGCTTGAGGAGGATGTCATACGCTGTGAACTCCGGTTTGTCAAGGAGGACGGAGCGGAGCTGCCCTCCCGGATATATCTGTTCCAGGGCCTGCCCAAGGCGGACAAGATGGAACTGATCGTCCAGAAAGCGGTGGAGCTGGGAGCGTATCAGGTAATACCGGTGGCCACCCGCAGATCGGTGGTCAGGCTGGACGAGAAAAAGGCGGTTGCAAAGGTGTCCCGCTGGCAGGCCATCGCCCAGGCGGCGGCAAAGCAGAGCAAGAGGGGAGTGATACCCCAGGTGCAGCAGGTCATGGGCTGGAAACAGGCCCTGGAATATGTGCGGGACATTCCGGTGAAATTGATTCCCTACGAGCTGGCGGAAGATATGGACAGAACCCGGGAACTGATAGAGGGGTTGGAGCCGGGTCAGGATATAGCTGTTTTCATCGGGCCGGAGGGCGGCTTTGAGGAGGAGGAGATTGAGATCGCCATGGCGGCGGGAGCAACTCCCATTACGCTGGGGCGGCGGATTCTCAGAACCGAGACCGCGGGCATGACTGTGCTGTCCTGGCTGATATACCGGCTGGAGCGGTGAGAGAACCGCACGGCGCAGGCGCAGCGCAAAGTCCTGGTGCATATGATAGTTTATAGAAACCAGCAGCTTTGTGCGCTCGTCCCTTTATGGGGCGGAGAGGGGAGAAATAAATGGAAGTATATTTAGATAATTCCGCAACCACGAGGGCGCTCCCCCAGGTGGCGGAACTGGTCACAAAAATCATGTGTGAAGAGTACGGCAATCCCTCCAGCCTGCACCGCAAGGGAATGGAGGCGGAGCAGTATCTGCGCTACGCCAGAGAGACCCTGGCGGGCATCCTGAAAGTGCAGACAAAGGAGATATTTTTTACCTCCGGAGGTACGGAAGCGGACAATATGGCTCTGATCGGCTGCGCCATGGCCGGCCGCAGACGGGGCAACCACCTGATTACTACCCAGGTAGAGCACCCCGCAGTGCTGCAGCCCATGCAGTATCTGGAGGGACAGGGATTTCAGGTCACCTATCTGCCGGTGGACGCGTGGGGACGGATTTCCCTGCAGGATCTGGAGGCGGCGATCCGGCCTGAAACGATCCTGGTGTCCATCATGCACACCAACAATGAGGTGGGCGCGCTGCAGCCCATCCAGGAGGCGGGAGCGCTGATCAAGCGAAAGAATCCGGCGATCCTCTTTCATGTGGACGCAGTGCAGGGATTCGGCAAATTCAAGATACTGCCCCGGCGGATGCAGATTGATCTGCTGTCGGTCAGCAGCCACAAGATTCACGGCCCCAAGGGTGTGGGTTTTCTCTATGTGAGGGAGGGGGTCAAACTCCAGCCTATTGTTCACGGTGGCGGCCAGCAGAAAAACATGCGCTCCGGCACGGAGAATGTGCCCGGCGTCGCCGGTATGGCCAAGGCCGCAGAGCTGATATATGCACACTTGGACGAGGACGTGCAGCGGTTGTACGAACTGAAGGAATATTTTGCAGGGCAGATCAGCCGGTTGGAAGGCATTCGGATCAACGGTGTTCCCGAGGAGGGCTGCCGGGCTACGGCGCCTCATGTGGTCAGCGTTTCCATCGCCGGCGTCCGCAGCGAGGTGATGCTGCACGCGCTGGAGGAAAAGGGAATCTATGTCTCTGCCGGAAGCGCCTGCGCTTCCAACAAGCCGCAGACCTCGGCCACTCTGAAGGCTATGAAACTGCCCAGAGAGCTGTGGGACAATACCATCCGTTTCAGTTTTTCCGTCTATACCACCAGAGAAGAAATTGACTATACATTGAACACAATGTATGATATGATTCCTATGTTGAGGAAATACACACGCAGGTGAGAAACCGGGGCTGTGGGCTATGGTTCTCGGCCCCGTAACTTAAAACAGCGTCTTCCGGGAAGACGCGTGACTAAAATACGAGGAGACCTATGTTTACTGCATTTTTAATTAAGTATGCCGAAATCGGCATAAAGGGAAAGAACCGCTATCTGTTTGAGGACGCACTGATCCGGCAGATCAAATACGCTCTGAAAAAGTGTGAGGGCGACTTTGAGATACGCAAGACCATGGGACGTATTTTTGTGGAGGCTCAGGGTGAGTTTGATTTTGACGAGACCGTGGAGCGCCTCAGGAGAGTGTTTGGCATATGGGGAATCTGTCCGGTGATCTATGTGGAGGACGAGGGCTGGGAAAAGCTCTGCGAGAGAGTGGTGGCATACCTGAAAGAGATGTACCCGGACGCAAGCAGAACCTTTAAGGTCAATGCCCGGCGCAGCCGCAAGAATTATCCCAAGGATTCCATGGAGATCAACCGGGATATGGGTGAGGCGATTTTGGACGCCTGCCCCAATATGCATGTGGATGTACACCGGCCGGATATTCTGTTGAATATTGAGGTGCGGGAGAAAATATATGTGTACTCCGAGATCATTCCCGGCCCCGGCGGTATGCCCGTGGGCACCGGCGGAAAGGCCATGCTGCTGCTGTCCGGCGGAATCGATTCTCCGGTGGCCGGTTATATGATCGCCAAGCGGGGCGTCAAAATCGACGCCGTCTACTTTCACGCGCCGCCCTATACCAGCGACCGCGCCAAGCAGAAGGTGGTGGATCTGGCCAGACTGGTCTCCCGCTACACGGGGCCGATTTACCTGCATGTGATTAATTTCACAGACATTCAGATGTATATCTACGAGAACGCCCCTCATGAGGAGCTGACCATCATCATGCGGCGCTATATGATGCGGATTGCGGAGGCGATCGCCGGGGAGACACAGTGCCTGGGACTGGTCACCGGAGAGAGCATCGGCCAGGTGGCCTCCCAGACCATGAGCTCTCTGATTGCCACCAACGAGGTCTGCGAACTGCCGGTGTACCGTCCGCTGATCGGCTTTGACAAGGAGGAGATTGTGGAGGTTGCAAAAAAGATCGACACCTATGAGACTTCCATACAGCCCTTTGAGGACTGCTGTACCATCTTTGTGGCCAAGCACCCGGTGACCAAGCCCAATGTGAAAATTATTCGCAAGCATGAAAAGCATATGGAGGAAAAGCTGGGCGAGATGATGAAGACGGCCCTGGAGACGGACGAACTGATTATAGTGTCAGAGTAAATTATACTCACTAACAATTAGATTTTCCTTTCCGCACAGTACATGTTGCCCGATTATGCGGCATGTGCTGTGCGGAAACTGGAAAATCTTTATGTTAGTCAGTATACAGCCCGGTGCGTACACGTCCGGGCCGTAATGATTGAATGTATGATATTACAGAGTGTAGGGTGCCAATGCTGCCAACACGTCATTGACATTGTCCTCGGCATGTATATTCAGGTCGATGGGCTTGGACAGGTCCAGGCTGAAAATACCCATGATAGATTTGGCATCGATCACATATCTGCCGGACACCAGATCAAAGTCATAGTCAAACTTGGTGATATCGTTTACGAAAGACTTAACCTTGTCGATGGAATTTAAAGAAATCTGTACTGTCTTCATTTTTTTACCTCCTTCATATTAACCTTTGCTTACATATTAATGGCAGTACCAATAAAAGTCAAGGAAAAAAGGATACAAAAAAAGCGGGGAATACCATGAAAAATATAGCATTTCACAATCTGGGCTGCAAGGTAAATTCCTACGAGATGGATTATGTGCAACAAATTTTTCGGGAAAAGGGCTACAATGTTGTACCATTTGAGGAAAAAGCCGATATTTATATCATCAATACCTGTACGGTGACAAACATTGCGGACCGCAAGAGCAGGCAGATGCTGCATCGCGCCAGGGCGCTGAACCCTCAGGCGGTGGTGGTGGCCATGGGCTGCTATGTCCAGACCGGGCAGGAGGAGGCGCTCAGGGATGAGGGTATCGACCTGGCTATCGGCAACAATCGGAAAAAAGACATTGTTCAGATTCTGGAGAAGTATCTGAGTGAGGAAGAGAGCGCACGGGCGGACAAGACCCTGGGCGGCAGCACAATTATAGATATTGGTCAGGCATGTGAGTACGAGGAGATGCAGCTGAGGGAGACGGCGGAGCATACCAGGGCCTATGTCAAGATTCAGGACGGCTGTAATCAGTTCTGTAGTTATTGTATCATTCCCTATGCCAGAGGGCGGGTGCGCAGCCGCCGCAGGGAGGATATACTGCGGGAGGTGCGGGGGCTGGTGGCAGTGGGCTACCGGGAGGTGGTACTCACGGGAATACATATCAGTTCCTACGGCCTTGGTCAAACGGAGGGAGAGCAGACCGGAGAGTACGGTCTGGCGGAGCTGGTGGAGGAGCTGCAGGGACTGGAGGGGCTTGAGCGGATACGGCTCGGCTCTCTGGAACCCCGGATCGTGACGGAGGATTTCGTGTCCCGGCTGGCGGCCTGTGACAAGCTGTGTCCCCATTTTCACCTGTCTCTGCAGAGCGGCTGTGACGCCACTTTAAAACGGATGAATAGACGATACACTGCCGGGGAATACTTATACAGCGTGGAGCTGCTGCGCCGCGCCTTTGACCGGCCCGCTATCACCACCGATGTGATCGTTGGTTTTCCCGGAGAGACGGAGGAAGACTTTGAGATATGCCGGCGCTTTTTGGAGCAAGTGGGTTTTTACGAGATGCATATTTTTAAGTACTCCCGCCGCAGAGGTACCGCAGCTGACCGCATGCCGGACCAGCTGACGGACGCGGTGAAAACACGCCGCAGCAGCCAGCTGCAGCAGCTGGAGCGTACACAGTCCAAAGCTTTCCGCAGCAGATACATAGGACAGGACGTTGAGGTTCTGTTTGAGGAGACCAGGGATACGGCGGCAGGTCTCTGCCGGGTCGGCTACACCAGAGACTATGTCCGGGTGGCGCTGCCCGGGAAGGAATCGCTGCAGGGAAACTGCCTGCGCGTGCGAATCAAGGATTTTCTCACGGACGAGGTATTACTGGCGGAAACGGTGCAGCTTTGACTTGAAATTTTCTGACAAATAGAGTATGATTAGAAAATAGCAGGATACTTTCGTGGAGGACATATGCAGGATTTAGGGAATACACAATACTTCAAAGTACAGACAGAACCAGAGACCGGTGTAAAAGTAATCCTTTCCACCGTATATGAAGCGTTGACTGAAAAGGGTTATGACCCGGTGAATCAGATCGTAGGCTATATCATGAGCGGGGACCCGACGTATATCACCAGTCACAAGAGCGCACGCAGCCTGATTATGAAGGTGGAGCGCGATGAGATCGTGGAAGAGCTGCTGACCGAGTATATCCGTCATAACCAGTGGCATGCATAGACCGCGGGGACGGCGCGGATTCACCTGCCATGTGCAGGAATTTGGAAAGACGACACAATTCGCAGGGGGAAAGTATGCGTATCATGGGGCTTGATTTCGGGTCAAAGACGGTGGGGGTAGCCGTCAGTGATCCGCTGGGTATCACAGCACAGGGACTGGAGATCATCCGGCGCAAGGAGGAGAACAAGCTGCGTCAGACCTATGCCAGAATTGAGGAGCTGATCGTGGAATATCAGGTGGAGCAGATCGTGCTGGGGCTGCCAAAGAACATGAATGCCACGGAGGGAGAGCGGGCGGAGCTGACCAGAGAGTTTAAGGCGGGGCTGGAGCGCAGGACAGGCCTGCCTGTGACGATGTGGGACGAGAGACTGACCACAGTGGCGGCGGACAAGGCCATGATGGAGGCCGGTATCCGCAGAGAACACCGCAAGGACTATGTGGACATGATTGCCGCAAGCCTGATACTGCAGGGCTATCTGGACCGCAGCAGGGCGGATACAGAACGCTAACATATTGTACCATTCACATTTCGCAAAATGACTTGTTTGAAAGTGAACGGTACAGTACACTAGGCAGGTCAGTTATTTTATATTTGAGTTGGAAACCAGCTCCAGACAGATAATTGTTGTTGCGCATTTGATCGAGTGAGAACGTGTCCGAATAGGAACAAATATCTGCCTGGAGCGTGGCTCTATAGCAACAGGAGGAAACAGTTTGAGTAAATTAGAAAAAATAACCTTTAATCCCGATGGTGAGGCGCCGGTGGATTTTTTTGTGCTGGAACAGACCAGAATCGGCGGCCAGAGCTATATCCTAGTGACGGATTTTGAGGAGGGCGACGGGGAGGCCCTGATTCTCAAGGACGTGTCCAAGGACGGAGAAGAGGAGAGCGTGTTTGTCATCGTATCGGATGACGAGGAGCTGCAGGCAGTTGCGGGCGTGTTTGAGAACATGCTGGAAGACGTAAAATTCGTGTAGGGTATACGGCCCGCTACCAAGCTTTTGCATTGTGTATTTGCAGGGAATAAGCGTAACATTAAATTGGAGGAATATCATTGAATAGGAAAAAAGAAAATATAAGTGAAACTGCGTCCAAACTGAGGATTATCCCTTTGGGTGGTTTGGAGCAGATCGGAATGAACATTACTGCCTTTGAGTACGAGGACAGTATTATTGTGGTGGACTGCGGACTGGCGTTCCCGGCGGACGATATGCTGGGTATTGACCTGGTGATTCCGGACATCACCTATCTGAAGGACAACGTGGACAAGGTCAAGGGCTTTGTGATTACCCATGGACATGAGGACCATATTGGCGCGCTGCCCTATGTATTGAAGGAGATTAACGTGCCCGTATACGCCACCCGGCTTACCATGGGCATTATTGAAAATAAGCTGAAAGAACATAACCTGATGAAGGGGACTAAGCGCAAGCTGGTGAAATTCGGACAGTCCATCAACCTGGGACAATTCCGGGTGGAGTATATCAAGACCAACCACAGCATCGTGGACGCGGCGGCCCTGGCCATTTACTCTCCGGCGGGAACGGTGGTACACACAGGGGATTTCAAGGTGGATTACACCCCCGTGTTTGGCGATGCCATTGATCTGGCCCGCTTTGCCGAGATCGGCAAAAAGGGTGTGCTGGCGCTGATGTGCGACTCCACCAATGCGGAGCGCCCGGGCTTTACCCCCTCCGAGCGGACGGTGGGAAAGACCTTTGACACTCTGTTTGAGGAACATAAAAACACCCGTATATTCGTGGCGACTTTCGCCTCTAACGTGGACCGGGTACAGCAGATTATAAACTCTGCTTACAAGTTTGGCCGCAAGGTGGTGGTGGAAGGCCGCAGTATGGTGAATGTCATTGAGACGGCCATCAACCTTGGTTGCATCAATATCCCGGAAAATACGCTGATTGAGATTGACCAACTGAAGAACTACCCCGATGAGCAGCAGGTGATCATCACCACCGGCAGCCAGGGGGAGAGCATGGCGGCTTTGAGCCGTATGGCCAGCAACATGCACAAGAAAATCACCATAGGTCACGGGGATACAGTCATTTTCTCTTCAAGCCCCATACCGGGCAATGAGAAAGCCGTGACCAGGATTATCAACGAGCTGCTGCGCAAGGGCGCGGATGTGATTTTCCAGGACACCCATGTGTCGGGACATGCCTGCCAGGAGGAGATCAAGCTGATCTATACGCTGGTGCATCCCAAGTATGCGGTGCCTGTCCATGGTGAGTACAAGCACCTGAAGGCCCAGGCAAAGATTGCGGAGAATCTGGGCATTGACAAGGAGCATATCTTTATCCTGTCCTCAGGTGATGTGCTGGAGATGGACGAGAACAAAGCCAGCGTCACCGGCCATGTGCCTGTGGGCAGCATTCTGGTGGACGGTCTGGGAGTGGGAGACGTCGGAAATGTAGTGCTTCGTGACAGACAGCACCTGGCGGAGGACGGAATTCTGATTGTGGTCATGAGCCTGGACAAGTACAGCGGACAACTGGTGGCAGGCCCGGATATCGTATCCAGGGGCTTTGTCTATGTGAGGGAATCGGATGAACTGATGGAGGAGGCCCACCAGGTGGTGGACAGTGCTATCTGTGGCTGCATTGACAGAGGAATTACAGACTGGGGCAAGCTGAAGAGCACCACGAAGGATGTGCTGGGCGAATATGTCTGGAGAAAGACCAAGAGACGCCCCATGATCCTGCCCATCATTATGGAAGTGTAGAAGATAAAACATTTGGATAAAGCAGTGAGGAGTTAGGATTATGAGGCTGGAAGGGCGTATAGATCAGGCTGTGGAGGCATTGAGCACCGCGATCAGGGAGTCGGAGGTATACAGTAAATATCTGACGGCTCTGGAGACGGTAAAACAGCATCCCGGACTGAAGGAACAGATTGATGAGTATCGTAAGAAGAACTATATGATGCAGAGTACCGGAGACATGGCATTTGAAAGGATCGAGATGTTCGAGCGGGAATATCTGGACTTTCGGGAGAATCCGCTGGTGTCGGACTTTTTGGCGGCGGAACTGGCCCTGTGCCGCACGATTCAGCAGATCAATTTCAATATTACGGAAGCGTTGAACTTTGAGTAGAATTTAGGAGACAGAGTAGGTGATACGGGCATGAGCATAAAAAGTCTGATTGCTGCGGTATGCGGCACAATATTGAAGGTGGCGACGGCGGTATTTGTAATTATGTTGATTTACCGCGGGGCGATTATGGCATATGACTATGGGTACAGAGTCTTTGAAGAGCCTGCCATATCAGCCGGGGAAGGCCGGGTGGTCAGTGTGACGATCACGGAGGATATGTCGCCCAAGGAGATGGGACAGCTGTTTCTGAGCAAGGGACTGATTCGGGACGACAGACTGTTCGTGGTGCAGTATTATTGCTCGGAATTCAGAAATAACCTGAAGACGGGCGATTTTGAGCTGAGTACCGCCATGACGGTGGAGGAGATGATGGAGGCCATGACCAAGGAGCCGGTGGTGGAGCAGCCAGTGCCGGAGGACATGGATGCCCTGCCTTCGGACGTCACCGATCCCGATAATGAGCCCAGCGGCGATGCAGTTCCTGAAGGAGCCGAATAATATGATAGCGGATGAGAGAATGGTTGCCTTTATTAACTCGTTTGATAAAGGCAACACGCCTTTTTTGGACAGATTGGAGAGTGAGGCGCTGGAGGCGGAGGTGCCCATTATCCGCAGGGAGACGCAGAGCCTCATGAAATTTCTGTTGGCGATGTGCCGCCCCATGCAGATACTGGAGGTGGGGACCGCAGTAGGCTTTTCGGCGCTGCTCATGAGTGAGTACGGGCCGGAGGGCTGCCATGTCACCACCATTGAAAAATATGAAAAAAGGATTCCCGTGGCCAGAGAGAACTTTGCCAGAGCCGGACGAGAGCGGCAGATCACGCTGCTACCGGGGGATGCGGCGGAGGTCTTAAAGGAGCTGGACGGCGTCTACGACCTTATCTTTATGGATGCGGCCAAGGGACAGTATATCAACTTTTTACCAGACATTCTGCGACTGCTGCCGAAGGGCGGACTGCTGGTGTCGGACAATGTGCTGCAGGATGGAGATGTGGTGGAGTCCCGGTTTGCAGTGACACGTCGGAACCGAACCATACACGCCAGAATGAGGGAATATCTCTATGAACTGACGCACCATCCTCTGCTGGAGACCTGTATACTGCCGGTGGGGGACGGGGTCACGCTGAGCGTGAAACGATAGAGGCGGACAGACAGGGAACATGCTATTTGTGATGGGAGTGCAATATGGAGCGTAAAAAACCGGAGCTGCTGGTCCCTGCCTCCAGCCTGGAGGTGCTGCGGACTGCGGTGATATTTGGAGCGGATGCGGTATATATCGGTGGAGAAGCCTTTGGCCTGCGGGCCAAGGCCAAAAATTTTTCCATGGAGGAGATGGCGGAGGGAATCGCCTTTGCCCATAGCCACGGAGTCAAAGTCTATGTGACAGCCAATATTCTGGCCCACAACGGGGATCTGGAGGGGGCGGAGCGGTACTTTGCCGAGCTGCGGGACATGCGGCCTCAGCGCGCGGACGCCCTGATTATCGCCGATCCGGGCATGTTTTCCATCGCCAAAAAGGTCTGGCCGGAGGCGGAGATACATATTTCCACCCAGGCCAACAACACCAATTATCAGACCTATCTGTTCTGGTGGCAGCTGGGAGCCAAGAGGGTGGTGTCCGCCCGGGAACTGTCCCTGGCGGAGATTGGGGAGATAAGACGTCATATTCCCGTGGAGATGGAGATCGAGAGCTTTGTCCACGGGGCCATGTGTATTTCCTACTCCGGGCGCTGTCTGCTGAGCAATTATTTTACCGGGCGGGACGCCAACAAAGGGGCCTGTACCCATCCCTGCCGCTGGAAGTACGCGGTGGCGGAGGAGACCCGGCCGGGGGAATATCTGCCGGTGTATGAGAACGATCGGGGAACATTTATCTTTAACTCCCGGGATCTGTGTATGATTGACCATATCCCGGAGCTGACGGCGGCGGGCATTGACAGTTTCAAGATCGAGGGACGTATGAAGACTGCCCTGTATGTGGCGGCGGTGGCCAGAACCTATCGGAAGGCCATAGACGATTTTTTTGAGAGTGAGGAGAAATACAGACTAAGCAGAGACTGGTATCGGGCGGAGATATCCAAGTGCACATACCGCCGGTTCTCCACAGGTTTTTATTTTGGAAAGCCGGACGAAAACAATCAGATCTATGACAATAGTACTTATGTGAATGAATATATATATCTGGGATGCATTCAGGAGATTATGTCCGGGCGGGAACTGGCCCGCATTGAGCAGCGAAACAAATTCTGCGTGGGAGACGTTATCGAGATCATGAAACCGGGCGGCGACAATGTGGAGGTCACGGTGGAGGCCATGTATGACAGCGGCCTGCAGCCCGTGGAGAGCTGTCCCCATGCCAGAGAGACGATCTGGCTGCAGCTGTCTCAAACTCCGGAGCCATACGATCTGCTGCGGGTGCGTTGCAAATAGGTATTGCTTTTTTGCGGAAAAAAAGGTATCGTATGTTAAGAGCGAGACGGTATACATATAGAATAAAAGGAGTAAGCCATATGAGCGAAATGATAAATGTGGAGGAGCTTTTTGCCAGCAGAGTGTTCACCTTGGGAAAGATGAAAGAGAGACTGCCCATGCAGGTATTTGCCGAGGTGAGACGGGTGATGGAACAGGGAGGAGAGCTGCCCCTGGCCACGGCGGACGTGGTGGCCAGGGCTATGAAGGACTGGGCCGTGGAGAACGGCGCAACCCACTATACCCACTGGTTTCAGCCGTTGACCGGTATCACGGCAGAGAAACATGACGCATTTGTGTCCCACCCGGACAGCGAGGGCAGGATGCTGCTGGAATTCTCCGGCAAGGAGCTGATTAAGGGCGAGCCGGACGCCTCCTCTTTTCCCTCCGGGGGTCTGCGGGCAACCTTTGAGGCCAGAGGCTACACGGCTTGGGATATGACCTCCCCCGCATTTCTGAAGGAGGACGCCACCGGCGTGATACTGTGTATACCCACGGCGTTCTGCTCCTACACAGGGGAGGCCCTGGACAAAAAGACTCCGCTGCTGCGCTCCATGGAGGCCATCAGCCAGCAGGCCCTGCGCATTGTGCGGCTGTTCGGTGACACCGAGGCGACCAGAGTGGTGGCCAGCGTGGGAGCGGAGCAGGAATATTTTCTGGTGGACAGGGAGAAATACCTGCAGCGGGAGGACCTGATCTTTGCCGGCCGCACTCTGTTTGGCGCTCCCGCGCCCAAGGGACAGGAGTTGGAGGATCACTATTTCGGCACCATCCGGGAGCGCATCGGCGCATACATGAAGGATCTGAACATCGAGCTGTGGAAACTGGGCGTGACCGCCAAGACCCAGCACAACGAGGCGGCGCCGGCCCAGCATGAGCTGGCCCCCATATACGAGAGCGCCAATATTGCGGTGGATCACAACCAGCTGGTTATGGAGACCATGAAAAAGGTGGCTGGCCGCCATGGGCTGACCTGTCTGCTGCACGAGAAACCCTTTGCGGGGGTAAACGGCTCCGGCAAGCATGATAACTGGTCTCTTTGTACGGACAGTGGCATGAATCTGCTGGACCCCGGCGACACCCCCAACGCCAATGTTCAGTTTTTACTGGTGCTGGCCTGCATTATGAAGGCGGTGGACACCCATGCGGATCTGCTGCGCCAGAGTGCCTCCGATGTGGGCAATGACCACAGACTGGGCGCCAACGAGGCTCCCCCTGCCATTATCTCTATGTTTTTGGGAGAGCAGCTTGACGATGTGGTAAAACAGCTGGTGGAGACCGGAGAAGCGGCCCATCTGATTGAGGGGGGTAAGCTGGAGACAGGTGTGTCCACCCTGCCGGATTTTGAGAAGGACGCCACGGACCGCAACAGAACTTCGCCCTTTGCTTTTACCGGCAATAAGTTTGAGTTCCGCACCGTGGGTTCCGCGGATTCCATCGCCAGTCCCAACACTACGCTGAACGCCATTGTGGCGGAGGCGTTCTGCGAGGCGGCGGATACCCTGGAGCGGGAAGTGACGGAAGGCAAGGCCTTTGAGCTGGCAGTGCATGACCTGATCAAGGAATATATGGGTAAACACCAGCGGATTATTTTCAACGGCGACGGCTATTCCGAAGAGTGGGTAAGAGAGGCACAGCGCCGGGGACTGCCCAATATCAGATCCATGGTGGAGGCGGCGGGTACGCTTACCACGGATAAGGCCATCAGGCTGTTTGAAAAATTTGGCATTTTTACCAGAGTGGAGCTTAAGTCCCGGGAGGAGATATTGTACGAGACCTATGCCAAGACGATCAATATCGAGGCGCTGACCATGATTAATATGGCCAACAAAAAGTATATCCCGACGGTGGTAAGCTACACCAAATCCCTGGCGGACACCGTGATTGCTGTGAGAGAGGCGGGGGCGGACCCCACTGTGCAGGCGGAGCTGCTGGGAGAGGTAAATCTGCAGCTGACAGCCGCAAGAAAGGCGCTTAAGGAGCTGGAGAGAGCCACGGCCCAGGCCGGGGCTATAAAGAACGTTAAGGCCCAGGCATTCTTTTACAAGGATACGGTGAAGGAGGCTATGGATGCACTGCGCATTCCCGTTGACGCGCTGGAGATGCTGGTGGATAAGAAGGTATGGCCCGTGCCCTCCTACGGGGAGTTGATTTTTGAGGTGTAGGGGACTGCGGCATAAATATGCCGGCGAATATTGGCAAAAGTGACAACCTGCTCTAGGGAAACGTTTGCAAAAGAGAGGAGAGAGCGGTGATATGAAAGCAGGGCAAAGAGGCATTCCACAGTGGATTGTTCCGGCTGTTATATTCTTGCTGGGCGCAGTGGTACGCCTTGTGTATCTGGGCAGTGTGCCAGGGGGATTTCACCAGGACGAGGCGTTTGTGGCTCTGAATGCGTACGACCTTTACTGTGAGGGTCGGGATTCCGCAGGATTGCATATGCCGGTATATATGTCCAGCTGGGGAGATGGCCAGAGCGCAATGTACAGTTCGATGCTGGTTCTTCTGATGCTTTTTACCGGCGGCAGATGGAATGTATATCTATGCCGTCTGCCTCAAGCGCTGGTGGCTGTGTTTACGCTATGGGCAGTTTATTGCCTGATGCGCCGAATGTTTGGACGCCAGGCGGGTCTGTGGGCGATGTTTCTGCTGGCAGTGTGTCCTTGGCATGTGATGATGTCCAGATGGGCGTTGGATGCCAACCTGGCCCCGGGTTTCCTGATTTTTGGGCTGCTTTTTTTTGTTAAGGGTCTGGAGGATCAGCGCTTCTTTTTACTGTCGGCGCTATTTTACGGAATGAGTCTGTACTGCTATGCCGTTATCTGGCCCTTGGTCCCCATTATGCTTGCCATGCAGACGCTCTACGGACTGTGTGGCAAAAAGATACGTCTGAGTAAATGGACTCTCCTGTCGGTGTGTGTTCTGTTTTTGCTGGCGTTACCCCTGCTGCTCTTTTTGCTGATAAATATGGATGTTCTGCCTGAGATTGTGCTGCCGTTTATGACGATTCCCAAGACCAGCGGGTTTCGGGGCGGAGAGGTATCCTTCAGTCTGTGGAACATGGTGGACGGTTTGAAGACGGCCGTGAAAATGCTGGTGTGGCAGAACACGGGCAATGTGTATGATGTGCTGAAACCCTGGGGACTCTTTTATGATATAGGTCGTATAATGATTGCGCTGGGCGCGATACTTCTCTTTCTGCGGATGACTGTCCGCATGGTTAAGAGAGAATTTTCCTATGAATTCTATGTAGCGTCGGGCGTACTGTGCGGCGTGATAAACTGCATGTATGTCAGGGTGCGGGTTCATCACGCAAACAGTTTGTTTATCCCCTTGGTTTTGTGTGAAGCCTATGGGATATGGAGGATTACTGTCTGGATCACTGAAAGAAGGAAACGGATTGGTCAATGTGCCACGATAGCTGTGGCGGTGTGCTACAGCGTATGTTTTCTGCTATTTCAGAGAGATTACTATACCGAATATAAGGAATTGACGGAGGCATATTTTGCGGCTGGAGTGCAGGAGAGCGTGGAGTATGCGCTTGAGAAGAGTGAGGAACTGGGAATCACGGACATCGCTGCTGAAAAGGCCACCCAATGGCCTCGTATTCTGTTGTTTACGGGGACTCTGCCCACAGAATATCTGGCACATGTTGAATATGATCAGTTCCCGGCTCCGGCCAGCTTTGAAAAGAATGGTTTGCATATCAAGACCCGTGTAGATTATGAGAATATTGATACGAATACCATCTATATTATCTATTTTGCGGACGTGGAGCCTTTTTTGGAAGATTTTTTCATAACGGAATTCTATGACTGGCGTGTAGCGGTGCCTAAGGGAGAGAATATATTTTAAAATTTTTGCATTTTCCTATTGCAAAATGGAAATACTTCGTGTATAATTCATCAAGTAGTCAATAAATAGCGCTATCGCCAAACGGTAAGGCAACGGACTCTGACTCCGTCATTTCAAGGTTCGAATCCTTGTAGCGCTGTTGTATGGAGCGCTCGGCAGTGTATGCTGCCGGGCGCGCTTTTTGTCTGCGAGCGCGGCCATTGCCGGGAAACAATCCCAAGACATGGAATCCCCGCAGGGCGTGTGATTGACAACCCTGTTTTGATGTGCGATAATCAGTTTGATATGAAATTGAGGAAGAGAGGGCGCTATGTATACTTTTAACAGCCGGATACGATATAGCGAGTGTGACAGCCATGCCAGGCTGACTTTGGCGGCGCTGATGAACTATTTTCAGGACAGTTCCACTTTTCAGGCGGAGACGTTGGGAGTGGGCGGCTTGTATATGGTGGAAAACAATTTGGTGTGGGTGCTGTCTTCCTGGCAGATTGTAGTGAACCGTTATCCGGTACTGTGCGAAGAGGTGGAGATTGGTACTTTGCCCTATGCATTTAAGGGATGCTTTGGATACCGCAATTTTTTCATGAAAACCGTGGAGGGGGAGATGCTTGCCCAGGCCAACTCGCTGTGGACGCTGCTGAATTTGAAGGAGCAGACTATGGCGCATCCTCCGGAGAGGATGAAAGAGGCGTATGTGCTGGATGAACGGCTGCCCATGGAGTATGCCGACAGAAAGATAGTCGTACCGGGGGAAGGCGTGCGCAGAGAGCCGTTTCTGGTGAGAAAGCATCATTTGGACACCAACAATCATGTGAACAATGTGCAGTTTGTGGATATGGCGATGGAGAGTCTTCCCGCAGATTTTGCCATCTGGCAGCTGCGTGCGGAGTACAAGATGCAGGCGCATTTGGGGGACGAGCTGATTCCCTATGTGGTGAGCAGCGATGACCGCTGCATTATATCGCTGCAAAGCCCGGAGGGGAAACCCTATGCCGTGGTGGAATTTACGGGGAAAACCTGAGATGAACGAATGGGAGTTAAGATGAGATTAGGAGAAAAGCAGACTCTGTATATTGTGAAAAAAGTGGACTTCGGTGTGTATCTGGCAGAGTGTCACAACGACACGGAGAACCGTGTGCTGTTGCCGTTAAAGCAGGTGCCGCCGGGGATGGCTGTCGGAGAGCAGATCGAGATCTTTCTGTACAAAGATTCCAAGGATAGATGGATCGCCACCACTAACACGCCGAAGCTGATGATGGGCGAGGTGGCAGAGCTCACGGTGGCGCAGACTGGCAAGATAGGGGCTTTTTTGGACTGGGGATTGGAAAAGGATCTGCTGCTGCCCTTTCGCCAGCAGGTAAAGAAGGTGAAGGAAGGGGACAGGGTGTTGGTCTCCCTCTATATAGACAAGAGCGAGCGTCTGTGCGCTACCATGAATGTGTATCACAATCTGCGGTCTGACAGTCCCTATCACGTGGATGACCAGGTGGTGGGGAGAGCCTATGCTTCCAGCGATGAGTTCGGGATGTTTGTGGCCGTGGACAATCTGTATTCCGCCCTGATCCCCAAAAAGGAACTCTACGGGCAGGTGGAGCTGGGCGAGGATCTGCGGGCCAGAGTGACCCGGGTGCAGCCCGACGGCAGACTGGTGCTGAGTATCAGGGAAAAGGGCTACTTGCAGATACAGGAGGACGCGGAGAGACTGCTGGAGATCATAGACAGCTACGACGGAGTGCTGCCTTTTAATGACAAGGTTTCCCCAGCCATTATTCTGCGGGAGACCGGCATGAGCAAAAACGAGTTTAAACGTGCGGTGGGCAGTCTGCTCAAAGCGGGAAAAATACAGATAACAGAAAAGGTAATACGACGAACATGAACACGAAAAAAGCAAACTGGATGTTTCTGGCTATTGTTGTTTCCCATGTGGGATTGAGTCTGCTGGTGTCATTTGTTCCACTGATGAAAGTCATCGTGCAGAACATGGCTTTGAATATTATTGCGTCCGAGATCACGATCTGGCTTCCGGCGGTGCTGTTTCTGGCGGCGGGCGGGACGAAGGCAAGGGGCTTTTGCAGACTGAAAAAAGTTCATATATCCACGGCTTTGATGACGGTGCTGTTCACTCTGCTGCTGGAACCGCTGATCACAGTGGTGAATGCGGTCTCCATGCTGGTGGTGGACAATGCGGTTGCGGGTTTCAGTATTCAGATCACACAGCTGCCCCTGTGGGGGATGCTGCTGGGTATAGCGGTATATGGTCCCTTCTCGGAGGAGCTTGCTTTCAGGGGTGTGATTTACCAGAGCTACCGGCAGCAGGGAAATCGGTGGAAGGCGCTGCTGCTGAGCAGTCTGCTGTTCGGATTGATGCACATGAATCTGAATCAGGCATGCTATGCGTTTGTGATGGGCATTGCGCTGGCTTTGCTGGTGGAGGCCACCGGCAGTATGCTCCCGGCGTTTATCTCTCACTTCTGTGTGAACGGCCTGTCCACTGTGCTGATGTATGTGCTGGATGGCATAACTGCCGGCGACATGGGTGAGCTGGTGGAGGCGGCGGAGAGCAGTCTGAGCGGTGAGGAACTGCTGCTGGCTATCAGTGTGTATCTGGTCATCGCCACCTGCAGCACGCCGCTGGCGGGCTGTGTGCTGGCCTGGATTGCGGGGCGCGAGGGCCATAAGGAGGACTTGCGGGAACTCTGGCGCAGCCGGAAGGTGAAGGGCGGCAGACTCATGAGTGTTCCGCTGGCGCTGGGCATACTGGTCTGTGTGGTGATGATCGTGCTGGATATCGTTCTGTAAATTAGCACTTGGCAAAACGGGGTAAGTGTGTTATGATAAAAACACAGTGAGAATTGGGTAGTGATTCGGAGCGAACCGGGGAGGAAGAATTATGGATATTGCAGGACTGTCAATGGATATGGCGATGATGGATGTGAAATCCCAGGTGGGTATCAAGATGTTGAGCAAGGTGATTGACCTGGGCAAGGATCTTGGTGCGGACATGGTACAGATGATGGATGCGGCGGCTATGGAGCGCAGTGTGAATCCGGCTGTGGGCGGCAATGTGGACATTCGGCTGTAACGTACTGGTAATTTTTTCTGACTATAGGGGTGGTGAGGCACGAAAAATCGGCCTGCCACCTTTTTTGTGACTAATTCTCCATTAAATTTTCACAAAAACCTATTGCTTTTTTTGTGATTTTTTTGTACATTTGTATTAAATAGATTTTCGGCATTTTTACTATACTCACTAACGATAGTCAGTATAATGCCCATTTGAACATGATGGAGAGAGAACTCACACAGGAAAAGGAGTAGAAAATATGATATCAAATCAGATATTGCAGAGTACTATAGACGGCCTGAAAGGAATTGCCAGGGTCGATATCTGCGTGATGGATGTGGACGGCAAGCCGGTGGCGTATACCGCTGATATGCTGAGCAGCAGCAGGGCGGTGGTGGAGTTTGCCAAATCTCCGGCGGATTCACAGGAGATTCAGGGATATCAGTTTTTCAAGGTGTATGACGAGCAGCAGCTGGAGTATGTGCTGGTAATCGCGGGCAGTGGCGAGGATGTGTACACTGTCGGAAAGATGAGCGCATTCCAGATACAGAATTTGATGGTGGCTTATAAAGAGCGTTTTGATAAGGATAACTTTATCAAGAATCTGCTGCTTGACAATCTGCTGTTGGTGGATATCTACAGCCGGGCGAAGAAACTGCATATCCAGATGGATGTGTGCCGTGTGGTGATGATTGTGGAGTCCGAGAACGGCAAGGACAACAATGCGCTGGAGTTGACGAGGGCGCACTTCGGCAGCAACAGCCAGGACTTTATCACTGCGGTGGACGAGAACAATGTCATAGTCGTCAAGGATTTGTCGGAGTCCGACAGCGGCAAGGAGATCGACAAGGCAGCCCGGGCACTCTGCGCTACTCTGCAGAAAGAGGGGTTGAGGGGAGTACATATCGCATACGGCACGGTGGTTAAGGAGATCAAGGAGGTCAGCCGCTCTTACAAGGAGGCTAAGATGGCTCTGGATGTGGGCAAGATTTTCTTTGACGAGAGGGATGTCATTGCCTACAGTGCGCTGGGCATTGGAAGGTTGATCTATCAGCTGCCGATCCCGCTGTGCAAAATGTTTATCAAGGAAATCTTTGGAGGGAAGAGTCCGGATGAGTTTGACGAGGAGACTTTGACGACGATATATAAGTTCTTTGAGAACAGCCTGAATGTGTCCGAGACCTCCAGGCAGCTGTTCATTCATCGCAACACCCTGGTGTACCGCCTGGATAAGCTGCAGAAGAGCACCGGACTGGACCTGCGGGTGTTTGAGGACGCTATCACCTTCAAGATTGCGCTGATGGTGGTAAAGTATATGAAGTACATGGAGAATTTTGAGTTCTAAGGGCAGGGATAGTGTACTGCTAGGGGCATGCGGAACTATACTGACTAACGTTAAGATTTTCCAATTTCCGCACAGCACATGTCGCATAATCGAGCAACATGTACTGTGCAAAAAAGAAAATCTAATCGTTAGTGAGTATAAAATAACGAAAAGAGGAAGATATGCGGAGAAGAGATATAAGGAGAAAGCAGCAGGAAAAATTCATCGAGGAGAATGGCGTGATCTGTCTGGACAATGTGAGCAAGTCCTATTCCACCGGTTCTCCGGCGCTGAACGGGATTTCCCTGAAAATATACAGGGGAGAATTTGTATTTATTGTGGGTGACAGCGGCTCCGGTAAATCCACGCTGATCAAGCTGCTCCTGCGGGAGCTGGTTGCCAGCTCCGGACAGGTCAATGTGATGGGAAAGGATATGGCGAAACTGCGCAGCGGTGAAATACCCAAGCTGCGCCGCAACCTGGGCGTGGTGTTCCAGGATTTCCGCCTGCTGAACGACAGAAACGTGTATGAGAATGTGGCCTTTGCCCAGCGCATCGTGGAGGTGCCGGGCCGGGAGATACGGCGGAACGTTCCCGCTATCCTGGCTACCGTGGGTCTGGCCGGAAAGTACAAGGCCAAGACCAAGCAGCTCTCCGGCGGCGAACAGCAGAGAGTGGCGCTGGCCAGGGCGCTGATAAACAATCCTTCCATCCTGCTGGCGGATGAGCCTACCGGCAATCTGGACCCCAAGAACTCCTGGGAGATCATGAAATTGCTGGAGGAGATCAATGATTCCGGCACCACCGTGGTGGTAGTCACCCATAACCGTGAGATCGTCAATGCCATGCAAAAGCGTGTGGTTACCATGAAAAAGGGCGTGATCATCAGCGATGAAGAGGAAGGGGCATATATAGACGATGAAGATTAGTACATTTTTTTATACCATACAACAGGGATTTAAAAATCTGTTCCGCAACAAGTGGTATTCCCTGGCGTCCATTGCCACCATCTCAGCCTGTCTGTTCCTGTTTGGCGTATTTTATTCAATCGTAGCAAATTTTCAGAACATAGTTCGGAACCTGGAGGAGAATGTCTGTGTCACGGTTTTCTTTGAGAAGGATATCACTGACGCGAGGATAGAAGAGATCGGACGCATGATCAGCAGCCGCGCGGAGGTGGCGGAGGTGGTCTATGTCTCCGCAGAGGAAGCCTGGGCGGGTTATCAGAAGATTTATTTCGGGGACAGGGTGGATGAGTTTATCGCCGGTTATCCGAGAAATCCGCTGGCCACCAGTATGAATTATGAGGTATATCTCAGCGACGTGTCCATGCAGGATGCGTTGGTGACGTATCTGTATTCTATCGAGGGGGTGCGCCTGGTGAACTATTCGGCGCTCACAGCCAGCACTCTGGGCGGCGTGAATCTGTTGATCGGCTATGTGTCTCTGGGCATTATTGTGATACTGCTGGCGGTGTCGGTGTTCCTGATCAGCAATACGGTGACCATTGGTATATCGGTGCGCAAGGAAGAGATAAACATTATGAAATATATTGGCGCTACAGACTTTTTTGTCCGTGCTCCCTTTGTGCTGGAGGGTATTCTGATTGGCCTGATCGGCGCGGGTATACCGTTGTGGGCGATTCGCTACGGCTATGACAATGTGCTGACCTACACCGCGGAGAAATTTGCTCCTCTGGCTCATCTGCTGCAGTTCCTGCCCTCGGAGACCATCTTCGGGTTCCTGACGCCGGTGTGTCTGGGCGTGGGCGTGGGCATTGGCTTTTTGGGCAGTTTTTCCACGGTGAGAAAGCATTTGCACGTGTAGACGCCGGGGGAGGCAGGTCATGAAAAAATGGAAGATTACGGGATGCCTGATACTGGCGGCGGCGCTGCTGTGTACGGCGGGAGAACCTCGCGTCTGCGCAACCAATATGTCCGAGATCACATCGGAATCTATCAGGGAGATGGAAAGTCAGATCGACAATGCGCAGAGCGAGAGAGATCAGTTGAAGAACAGCCTTTCTGATATCAAAAAGCTGGTTCAGCAGCTGGAGCAGGAAAAGAAGGACCTGAAAGGCTATGTGGCGAAACTGGATGCGAATATGGCGCTGATCGAGCAAAAAATTGCGGACCTCAAAATGCAGATCGCCAATAAAGAGGCGGATATCGAAGAGGCGCAGAGGCAGCTGGAACATGCTCTGGAGGTGGAGGCCAATCAATATGAAACCATGTCCAGCCGCATAAAATTCAGTTATGAGCGGGGTGAGAATTATCTGCTGGAAATGCTTATGGGGTCCACCAGCTTTGCGGACTTCCTAAACCGCAGTTACTATATGGAGCAGGTGGCAGACTTTGACAATCAAATGCTGGAGTCCTTTATTCAGACCAGGGAATATGTTGAGCTGTGCAAGGCTCAGCTGGAGCAGGATAAGGCATTTCTGGACGAGGCTAAAGCGGGCGTGGAGAACGAACAGGCGGCTCTGGAGGAGTTGATGAATCAGAAACAGCAGGAGTTGAACGCCTACGACCAGAGGATCAGCAGCGGAGAACAGTCCATAGAGGAATACGAGGCGGACATCAAGGCACAGAATGAATTGATCTCTGCTCTGGAAAAAGCGGTGGAGGACGAGAAAAAGAGAATTATTGCCAGCAGCGGCAAGGTGCTGACCTACGATGGCGGTGCCTTTAAGTTTCCGCTGGCCTCCTACACCAGGGTATCGGATGATTACGGCATGCGCATGCATCCCACCCTTTTTGTACAGCAGTTCCACAACGGCGTGGATTTC
The DNA here is from genome assembly GCA_964383805.1 of uncultured Acetatifactor sp. Taxonomy (GTDB): domain Bacteria; phylum Bacillota; class Clostridia; order Lachnospirales; family Lachnospiraceae; genus Acetatifactor. The sequence goes on along the minus strand of CAYLIM010000001.1, from coordinate 85,627 downwards.
GCGTCTCCTAAGGGAACCGCCATCTACGCCGCCTATGATGGAATCGTGGTTGCGGCGGATTATAGCTCCAGCATGGGCAATTATGTTATGATTGATCACGGAGGCGGCCTGTACACGATTTATATGCATGCCTCGAAACTCTATGTGAAAAAGGACGATGTGGTAGCCAGAGGCAACACTATTGCGGCGGTGGGATCCACCGGGCGGTCCACCGGGAACCATTTACATTTCAGTGTGCGTTTGGACGGGGAATATGTGTCCCCCTGGAATTATATTTCCCCTTGATTTGAGTGCCTGCCGAAGCGGGTAGATGGGAGTTGACATGGAAATATATGAGCAACAGAACAGGCGTCAGGCCGGCAGAGGGTATTTTGCGGCGGGTATGATCGTGGGGATTGCCGCCACTCTTCTGGTTGTGTGCGTAGGATATCTGGGTTTTCAGATTCAGCGGAAGGTAGAGGAGAACAGTCAGCAGGTCAGCTCGGAAAACTCCGGGCAGAGTGATACGCTTAGCGAAGCGGTGGCAGAGAAGATCGACACACTGGAGTACATGATCAATCGCTATTACTATCAGGACGACATAAGCCGCGAGGATCTGGAGAATGGTATATATCAGGGCCTGATGGACGCAGTGGGAGACCCTTACACATGTTATTATGACGCAAGTGATTTCGAGACGTTCATGGAGCAGACCACCGGCGCGTACTATGGAATCGGCGCCTATGTGGGGCAGGATATAGAGCGCAATTACCCCAAGATCAACAGCCCCATACCCGGCTCACCGGCGGAGGAGGCGGGCCTGCGCCCCGATGATATCATCTATGAGGTGGATGGAGTATCCACTCATGACATGGACCTGGATAAGGTGGTGAGCCTGATCAAGGGTGAAGAGGGCACTGTCGTGGAGCTGACCATTTACCGGAACGGGGACTATTTGGACATGTCGGTGGAGCGCAGACAGGTGGAGATTCCCACAGTGGAGCAGGAGATGCTGGAAGACGGCATGGCCTATATTCGTATCATAGAGTTTGACGAGGTGACGCCGGGACAGTTTATAGAGGCGCTGCAGACGGCCAGGAGTAGTGGCATGAAAGGCCTGCTGCTGGACCTGAGGGGCAATCCCGGGGGAAGCGTCAATGCGGTGGTGGATATTGCGAGACAGCTGCTGCCGGAGGGACTGGTGGTCTATACTGAGGATAAGTATGGCAAGCGGGAGGAGTACAGCTGCGACGGCGCCAATGAATTTGAACTGCCGTTGGTAGTGCTGGTGGATGGCAACAGTGCCAGCGCCTCAGAACTTTTGTCCGGCGCTATACAGGATTATCAAAAGGGTACGCTGGTGGGCACCACCACCTTTGGGAAGGGCATTGTGCAGCAGATGCTGAAACTGCTGGACGGTTCCGCTATCAAAATTACAATCAGCAGCTATTATACGCCGAGTGGCCGCAATATTCACGGTATAGGTATTGAGCCGGACGTGGTATGTCCCTTTGACGGGGAGGCGTATTATGACAATGGCTATGACAATCAGCTGGAGAAAGCCAAGGAAGTGTTGGCGGAGATGATTAAATAGGAGGAGAAGAAAAAATGACATATCAAGATGTGTTTGAACAATTTAAGAATCAATTCAAGGATGCGGATGTAAGCAGCATCGAAGGGCGCCTTGCCTATCAGTTTAATATTGTGGGCGAGGGCGCTGGCGCGTTCTATGTAGAAGTAAAAGATGGCAGGCTGTCAATTGAGCCATATGAGTATTATGACAGGGATGTGCTTTTTACATGCAAGGCGGATGTGTTGTTTAAGATTATTTCTGGGAAAACAGATCCGGTCGCGGCATTTACGTTAGGTAAGCTGAAGGTAGAGGGCAGTATTGAAAAGGCCTTGCTGCTGAAGAATATGATTAAGTAAGCCTGCTATGCTCTGGCGGCTTAATTAGGGAGTACCCCGGACGGCGGGATGCTCCTTTTTTAGTACTCGGAATATATCTTACTCTTTAAAAGAACAAATTTTCGGAACAAATGTTCTAAAAAATACTGTTTTCCTCTATACAAATAAAAATCATTGTGATATACTGAGTAAAATGCTCCGCATTTAACTCTTCTGAACTGAATATGCGCTAAAGCGCATGGGATTGTGGTATAATCAAAAATGCTTTTCGGTGGTATATTTTATCAATATGGAGGTGGCTCTTGTGCAGAGCGAACAAAAACCTTTCAAACTTCATTCAGAATACCAGCCCACCGGCGATCAGCCTCAGGCTATAGAGGCGCTGGTGGAAGGATTTAGGCAGGGCAACCAGTGTGAGACGCTGTTGGGAGTCACCGGGTCCGGCAAGACCTTTACCATGGCTAACGTGATTGCCGCACTGAACAAGCCCACCCTTATCATAGCCCACAACAAGACGCTGGCAGGCCAGCTCTACGGCGAGTTTAAAGAATTTTTTCCCGAGAACGCGGTAGAATATTTTGTGTCCTACTATGACTATTATCAGCCGGAGGCCTATGTGCCCTCCTCGGACACCTATATCGCCAAGGATTCCTCCGTCAATGACGAGATAGACAAGCTGCGGCTGTCTGCCACGGCGTCCCTGTCCGAGCGCAGGGATGTGATCGTGGTGGCCAGCGTGTCCTGTATCTATGGTCTGGGCAGTCCGGACGATTACCAGGAGATGATCGTGTCTCTGCGGCCGGGCATGATCAAAGATCGGGACAAGGTGCTGCGGGAACTGATAGACATTCAGTATGACCGCAATGACATGGATCTGCAGAGAGGCGCTTTTCGGGTGCGGGGAGACGTGGTGGAGATATACCCGGCCCAGGGCGGTGATTACCTGATTCGGGTGGAATTTTTCGGAGATGAGATTGATCGGATTTCGGAGGTGGAGCCTCTCACGGGCAAGGTGCATGCGTCGCTTAATCATATTGCCATATTTCCGGCCTCTCACTATGTGGTGGCGGCGGAGAAAATCAAGCAGGCCTGTGACAATATTGAGATAGAGCTGGAGGAGCGGGTGCGCTTTTTCAAGGGGGAGGACAAGCTCATCGAGGCCCAGCGGATTGCGGAGCGCACCAACTTTGACGTGGAGATGCTGCGGGAGGCGGGGTTCTGTGTTGGTATAGAGAACTATTCACGGCATCTGAGCGGCATGAAACCCGGGGAGCCCCCCAAGTGTCTGATGGATTATTTCGGGGACGATTACCTGATTATCATAGACGAGTCCCACATGACGATCCCCCAGATCGGAGCCATGTACGCAGGGGACAGATCCCGCAAGACCACGCTGGTGGACTATGGGTTCCGACTACCCTCGGCGCTGGACAACCGGCCCTTGAATTTCTCGGAGTTTGAAGCGCATATTGACCAGATTCTCTTTGTGTCAGCCACTCCGGCGAAGTACGAGGAGGAGCATGAGCTGTTGCGGGCGGAGCAGATTATTCGCCCCACGGGTCTGCTGGACCCCCAGGTGGACGTGCGTCCGGTGGAGGGCCAGGTGGACGACCTGATTGGGGAAGTGAACAGGGAGGTGGAAAAACACAACAAGGTGCTGATTACCACCCTGACCAAGCGCATGGCCGAGGATTTGACGGATTACATGAAAGAGGTGGGCATACGTGTAAAATACCTCCACTCAGATATCGATACCCTGGAGCGGGCGGAGATTATCCGGGACATGCGTCTGGACGTGTTTGATGTGTTGGTGGGCATCAATCTGCTGCGGGAGGGACTGGATATCCCGGAGATCACGCTGGTGGCCATACTGGATGCGGACAAGGAAGGGTTTCTTCGCAGCGGTACCTCCCTGATTCAGACCATAGGCAGGGCAGCCCGCAATGTGGATGGGCATGTGATTATGTACGCGGATGTAATCACGGATTCCATGCGAACGGCCATTGACGAGACCAACCGCCGACGGGCGATTCAGACTGCATACAACAAGGCCCACGGCATCACGCCCCAGACCGTCAAGAAGGCGATCCGAGATCTAATCAGTATCTCGAGAGAGATTGCGGAGGAAGAGGTGCGTTTCGAGAAGGACCCCGAGTCCATGAGCCGCAGGGAATTGGAAAAACTGATTGCGGACGTGCAGAAGAAGATGCAGAAGGCGGCTGCGGAGCTGAACTTCGAGGCGGCGGCCCAGCTGCGTGACAAGATGCTGGAACTGAAGACTAAACTGAGCGAACTGGAGGAATAACAGACGGCATGGAAGAGGCTAAGAAAATGCTCCCCAAGAAGGAATACATCAAAATACGGGGAGCCAGTGAACACAATTTAAAAAGTATTGACGTGGATATTCCCAGAAACGAGTTCGTAGTGCTGACAGGCTTGTCCGGCTCCGGCAAGTCATCCCTGGCGTTTGACACCATCTACGCCGAGGGGCAGCGTCGATATATGGAATCCCTGTCTTCCTATGCGAGACAGTTTTTGGGACAGATGGAGAAACCCAATGTGGAGCGCATAGATGGCCTGTCTCCGGCCATTTCCATAGACCAGAAATCCACTAACCGCAACCCCCGTTCCACAGTGGGAACAGTGACGGAGATATACGACTATTTTCGTCTGCTGTATGCCAGAATCGGCACGCCCCACTGTCCTAAATGCGGCAGAGTCATAGCGCGTCAGACGGTGGACCAGATGGTGGATCAGATTATGGAACTGGGGGAGGGCACCAGAATTCAGCTGCTGGCTCCGGTGGTCAGAGGCCGAAAGGGTCTGCATGAAAAAGTGTTTGACAGGGCCAAGAGAAGCGGCTACGTCAGGGTGCGTGTGGACGGCAATCTGTACGAGCTGTCCGAGGAAATCCCCATGGAAAAAAATATCAAGCACAACATCGAGATCGTGGTGGACCGCCTGGTGGTGAAGGATGGAATACAGAAACGTCTGGCAGGGTCCATTGAGAATGTGCTGGAGCTGGCGGAGGGCCTTTTGGAGGTGGATGTGATCGGCGGGGAGATGCTGAGCTTTTCACAGAGCTTTTCCTGCCCGGACTGCGGTATCAGTATCAGCGAGGTGGAGCCGCGCAGTTTCTCGTTCAACAATCCTTTCGGTGCGTGTCCGGTGTGTTTTGGCCTGGGGTACAAGATGGAGTTTGATGAGGAGCTGATGATTCCCGACCAGAGACTGTCCATCAACGAGGGAGCCATTGTGGTCATGGGGTGGCAGTCCTGCAATTCAAAGGGGAGTTTTACCAATGCGGTTCTGCAGGCTTTGTGCAAGGAGTATGACTTTGATCTGGATACGCCTTATCAGGATTATCCTGACAGGATCAAGGAAATTTTGATACACGGCACAGGCGGCAGGGAGGTACAGGTGTATTACGAGGGTCAGCGGGGCAAGGGCGTGTATCCCATTGCCTTTGAGGGACTGGTCCGCAATGTAGAACGCCGCTATCGCGAGACGGCCTCCGAATCCTCCAAGGCGGAATATGAGACATTTATGCGCATCACGCCCTGCAAGGAGTGCGGGGGCATGCGTCTGAAACAGGAATCCCTGGCAGTGACGGTGGGGGATAAAAATATTTATGAAGTGACAGCTATGTCTATCACCAATCTATATGAGTTTGTGATGCATCTGCGGCTGACGCCTCAGCAGGAGATGATCGGAAAACAGTTGTTGAAAGAGATACGCGCCAGAGTGAAATTTCTGCTGGATGTCGGACTGGATTATCTGTCTCTGGCAAGAGGTACTGCCAGTCTTTCCGGAGGCGAGGCCCAGAGAATCCGCCTGGCCACCCAGATCGGCTCCGGCCTGGTGGGGGTATGCTATATTTTGGACGAACCCAGTATCGGTCTGCACCAGCGGGACAATGATAAGCTGCTGACTACACTGAAACACCTGCGGGATCTGGGCAACACCCTGATCGTGGTGGAGCATGACGAGGACACCATGCTGGCGGCAGACTATATTGTGGATATTGGTCCGGGAGCAGGCTCCCACGGCGGCGAAGTGGTGGCAGTGGGGACGGCCCAAGAGATCATGCAGGTGGAGGAGAGCGTTACCGGCCAGTATCTGAGCGGTAAAAAATTTATTCCTGTGCCTAAAAAAAGACGCAAGCCCACCGGATATATCAAAGTGCTGGGAGCCGCGGAAAACAATCTGAAAAATGTGGACGTGACATTCCCGCTGGGGATCGTGACCTGTGTTACCGGTGTGTCCGGGTCTGGTAAAAGCTCTCTGGTCAATGAGGTGCTGAACAAGCACCTGTCCCGGGATCTGAACAGGGCCAGAGTCATTCCGGGCAAGCACAAGGGAATCGAGGGCATTGAGCAGCTGGACAAGGTTATCGACATCGACCAGTCTCCCATAGGGCGCACTCCCCGTTCCAATCCGGCCACCTATACAGGCGTGTTTGATATGATAAGGGATTTGTTTGCCTCCACGCCGGACGCCAAGGCCCGGGGCTACAACAAGGGGCGTTTCAGCTTTAACGTGAAGGGGGGACGCTGCGAGGCCTGCAGCGGTGATGGCATTATTAAGATTGAGATGCATTTTCTTCCGGATGTGTATGTGCCCTGTGAGGTGTGCGGCGGCAAGCGTTACAACAGGGAGACGCTGGACGTTAAATATAAGGGTAAGAGCATTTACGATGTGCTGGATATGACTGTGGAGGAGGCGCTGCCCTTCTTTGAGAACGTGCCCTCCATACGCAACAAGATCCAGACCCTGTACGATGTGGGTCTGTCCTATGTGAAACTGGGTCAGCCCTCCACCACTCTCTCCGGCGGTGAAGCCCAGCGAATCAAACTGGCCACGGAGCTGTCCAGGCGCAGCACGGGCAAGACCGTCTATATCCTGGACGAGCCTACCACGGGGCTGCATTTTGCGGACGTACACAAGCTGGTGGAAATTTTGCACAAGCTGGCGGACGGCGGCAATACCGTCATCGTGATCGAACACAATCTGGATGTGATAAAGACGGCAGACTATATCATCGATATGGGTCCCGAGGGGGGCGACAGGGGCGGCACGGTTATCGCCCAGGGCACGCCGGAGGAAGTGTCGCGAAAGCCTGAGTCCTACACAGGTATTTATATCAAAAAAATGCTGGAGAAGGGTTAAGATACTCTGAAATCAGCCGATATAGAGTATGGAAAGCACGGATGCGGAAAGAGGACGGAGGGAACCGTCCGCTTTTCGCATTTAAAATTTATGAATTTTTCATAAACCCCTTTGAAAAAAGAAAATTATCATGTATAATGTAGGTTGACATTGCGCGCCTACGGCGGACATTGATTATTTTCGGAAAATGTGGAAACATTATCATAGATATTATGAAAGGGGTAGTAAGGCATGTATACGGACATTGGAATTGATTTGGGTACCGCCAGCATTTTGGTTTACATCAGAGGAAAAGGAGTTGTCCTAAAGGAGCCGTCTGTTGTAGCTTTCGATAGAGATACCAATAAGATTAAGGCCATCGGTGAGGATGCCCGGCTGATGCTGGGACGTACACCCGGCAACATTGTGGCCGTGAGGCCTCTGCGCCAGGGCGTGATTTCGGATTACACCGTCACCGAGAAGATGATGAAGTATTTCATTCAGAAGGCTCTGGGCAAGAGGACATTCCGCAAGCCCCGCATTGCCGTATGTGTTCCCAGCGGCGTGACGGAGGTGGAAAAGAAGGCGGTGGAGGATGCCACCTATCAGGCCGGGGCCAGAGAGGTCTTTATTATTGAGGAGCCTATTGCCGCAGCCATCGGCGCCGGCATTGACATCTCCAAGCCCTGCGGCAATATGATTGTGGATATCGGCGGCGGAACCTCCGATATCGCGGTGATTTCTTTGGGCGGCACAGTGGTCAGCGCCTCCATCAAGATCGCGGGAGATGATTTTGACGAGGCTATTGTCCGCTATATGCGTAAGAAACATAACCTGCTGATCGGTGAGCGCACCGCCGAGGATCTGAAGATCAAGATCGGCTCCGCTTACAAGAGGCCGGAGGTTGACTATATGGATGTCAGAGGCCGGAATCTGGTGACAGGTCTGCCCAAGACGGTAAAGGTATCCTCTGAGGAGACCGAGGAGGCTCTCAGGGAGACTACGGCGCAGATCGTGGAGACCATTCACGGCGTACTGGAAAAGACTCCGCCGGAGCTGGCGGCAGATATTGCCGACAGAGGCATTGTGCTGACGGGAGGCGGCAGTCTGCTGCGTGGACTGGAGGATTTGATTTCCGCCAAAACCGGTATCAACACCATGACAGCGGAGGACCCCATGACGGCAGTTGCCATAGGCACTGGCAAATACGTGGAGTTCCTGGCGGGCTATCGAGAGGATTAGTGTGCCGGCACACTCGAACACCATACAGGATAAGAAGGAGACAGAAGCATGCTGAGAGGACTTTATACCGCTCATACGGGACTACGCAATGAACAGAATCGTATGGATATTCTGACAAATAATCTTGCCAATGCGTCCACTGTGGGCTTTAAAAAGGAAGGCGCCACCAGCCAGCCCTTTCGGGAGGTTCTGGCGGTGAAGATCAAGGATTCCTCCGTGGGACTAGGCACGATTCAGCCTATCGGCCACAGCCGTCTGGGCGTGAAGATCGGCGAGAACTATACGGATTACACCCAGGGTTCTTTCAGGATTACGGATAATACTTATGATCTGGCATTGGCGGGCAGCGGTTTCTTTGCGCTGGAGTACACCAACAGTGCGGGTGAGACCGCCACAAGATATACCCGTGCGGGCAATTTCACCCTGACACAGGACGGCTATCTTGTAAATAATGACGGCATGTATGTGCTTGATACCCAGAATCGCCGGATACAGCTGGACACACTGACGAGCGCCAGTATAGACGACGGCGGCAGAATCTTTCAGAATGAGCGGGAAGTGGCGCAGATTCAGGTGGCAGATTTTGAGGACTATGATTATCTGGTGAGATCCGGAGATACCTTTTTCCAGCCTGTGGAGGGCGCTACCTTGATGGAGGGCACTGCGAAGGTGGAATCGGGAGTGCTGGAGATGTCCAACATGTCCGTGATTTCGGAGATGGTGAATATGATCAGCGTGACCAGGGCTTACGAGACCAATCAGAAGATCGTGCAGACCTATGACGAGAGTTTGAATATTGCCGTGACGCAGCTGGGCAGGGTACAGTAACAGACGCGGTATGAAAATATGAGAGCTGCGGTATAACCCATCGGGGTTAGGCGCAGGGATAGGAGAGAAGAATATGGTTCGGAGTTTATGGACGGCTGCAACAGGTATGATTGCGCAGCAGACGAATATTGACACTATTGCCAACAATCTGGCAAACGTGAACACCACAGGCTATAAGACGGAGGTAAATGAGTTCAAATCCCTCTTGTACCAGAACATACAGCGCAGGACTACCACGGCGGACGGAACGCCCAAGCCTACAGGCGCTCAGGTGGGTCTGGGTGTGCGCAACGCCTCCATCACAGCTCTGTATGGCAAGCAGGGACCGCTGTATTCCTCCGAGAAGGAGACGAACTTTGCCATCGACGGAAAGGGATTTTTCGCAGTTCAGGGCAGCGACGGCAATACATACTATACCAGAAACGGTAATTTTGACTGGGCGCTGGGCGACAATAAGAGCAATATGCTGACCACCTCGGACGGTCTGCCTGTGCTGGACACCCAGGGACGGCCTATTGTCCTGAACAACACCTATACGGTGAGCAGGATAACGGTCACATCCGACGGCCAGGTATGCTATCCTGACGAGAGAAATGTTCCCCAGCCGCTGGGCATTCAGATCGGTTTGACCCAGTTTAACAATCCGGCGGGGCTGGAACGGCTGGACGACAGCCTGTATGCGGAGTCCGCAGCCAGCGGTCAGCCCATCAACGAGTTTTCCAACAACAATGTGGAGAAGAGCAAAGTACTCCAGAACTATCTGGAAGGATCCAACGTGCAGGTGGTGGACGAGATGGTGAATATGATCGTAGCCCAGAGAGCTTATGAGATGAACTCCAAGGCTATTACGGCGTCGGACGAGATGCTGCAGCAGGCCAATAACTTGAGAAGATAAGGGTAAAGAGCCAGAAAGGGACTTAGACAATGGATATCGGTAGCTTATGGAATACAGGCAGCATTGGCGGCATGGCTGATATGGCTGGCATGGCAGCCAAGAACACGACTGCCACCAAATTGGAGGAACAATTAAAGACAGGATATGGCAATGCCTCGGATGAGGAGTTGATGAATGCCTGCAAACAGTTTGAAGCATATTTTCTGGAGCAGATGTTTAAGGCCATGCAGAAGACGATTCCCAATTACAGCACGGAAGGCATGACGGGTTCCAGCAACAGTCTGATGGATTATTACAAGGAACAGATGATCCAGCAGGTAGCTGCGGACACCACGGAGCACAGCAGTTTGGGACTTGCCCAGATGCTTTACGAACAAATGAAAAGAAATATAGTTTAGGAAGTAGTAAGGGCTGCCGATACGAAAAGGCAGCCCTTTTTGAGCAATATCGCAGACACAGTCTGCGATATGCAGGGGGATTATTTGATATATGGATACAATCAGCGGATATGTGGAACATATTATCTATCAAAATCCGGAAAATGGTTATACTGTTATGGAACTGATGGGCGAGGAGACGGCGATCACCTGCGTGGGCAACTGCCGGGGACTGTCGGAGGGAGAGAATATAGAGGCTCATGGAGAATACACGGAACACCCCATGTATGGCACTCAGTTTAAGATTTCCTCCTATCAGACGGTGGCTCCCAGAGACCGGGTGAGCATGGAGCGCTACCTTGGCTCCGGGGCTATCAAGGGCATAGGCGCGGCGCTGGCGGCCCGCATAGTGAAAAAGTTCGGCGACGATACCTTCCGCATCATTGAGGAGGAGCCGGAGCGCCTGGCGGAGATCAAAGGTATCAGCCAGAACAAGGCCCGGGAAATCGCGCAGCAGATGGAGGAAAAGCGGGAGCTGCGGGATGCGCTGATCTTTCTGCAGCAGTTTGGCATATCCAACACGCTGGCTCTGCGCATCTATGACACCTACGGCATGGGACTCTACAGTGTCATGAAGGAGAATCCATACCGTCTGGCGGAGGACATTCACGGCGTGGGTTTCAAGATCGCGGACGAGATCGCCTCCAAGATAGGCATTCACACGGATTCGGACTATCGGATTCGGAGCGGCGTGTTCTACACACTGCAGCAGTCCGTGAGCGAGGGACACTGTTATCTGCCGGCAGAGCAGCTGCTTGGACGGGCGGGCGTTCTGCTGGGCGTATCTGAGGAAAACATACGTCCCCAGCTGGACAATCTGGTCATGGACAAAAAGCTGGTAATCAAAGGAGATATGGTGTATGTCTCCAGCTATTATTACGCGGAGTTGAATTGTGCCCATATGCTCCGGCAGCTGGACATTCCCATGAAACAGGAGGAGCGGTATGTGCAGTCGGTGCTGGATGCCGTCACCGGGGAGATCAGTATACGGCTGGATGAATTGCAGTACCGGGCGGTAATGGGAGCTATTCAGAACGGTCTCTTTATTCTCTCCGGCGGACCGGGCACAGGTAAGACAACCACAATCAACACGATTATCCGCTTTTTTGAGAGGGAGGGCCTTGACATATTCCTGGCGGCCCCCACGGGCCGGGCGGCCAAGCGAATGACAGAGGCCACAGGCTTTGAGGCCAGGACCATTCACCGGATGCTGGAACTGAACGGAGCGGTATCCGACGAGGACAAGCGCCGCATCCGTTTTGAAAAGAACGAGGAGAATCCTCTGGAGGCGGATGTGATTATCATAGATGAGATGTCCATGGTAGACCTGCCGCTGTTCCAGGCCCTGCTCAAGGCCATTGTACCGGGCACACGGCTGATTCTGGTGGGAGATGTGGACCAGCTGCCCAGCGTGGGACCGGGGCAGGTGCTGCGGGACATCATGCAGTCAGAGGTCTTTCCCATGGTGGTGCTGCAGAAGATTTTCCGGCAGGCCGGAGAAAGTGACATTATTGTCAATGCACACCATATCAACCGGGGAGAACAGATTGCTCTGGACAATAAAAGCCGCGACTTTTTTCTGCTGGAGAGAAATGACGTAAATGTTATATACAAACATATGATCCAGTTGATCAGGGAAAAGCTGCCGCCCTATGTGCGCGCTACTCCCTATGATATCCAGGTGCTGACTCCCATGCGAAAGGGCAGTCTGGGAGTGGAGACTCTGAACGGAATCCTGCAGCAGTATCTGAACCCGCCAGATGAGAGCAAGCGGGAGCATGTGTCGGGGGAGACCGTCTACCGGGAGGGAGATAAGGTCATGCAGGTGCGTAACAACTATCAGCTGGAGTGGGAGGTTGTCAGCCGCTACGGCATTCCTGTGGACAAGGGGATGGGAGTGTTCAACGGGGACATGGGACGGATCGTGGAGATTCACGAGAGCAGTTCGGAGCTGGTGGTGGAATTCGATGAGGGCAGAAGGGTGACGTACCCCTTTTCTCTGCTGGAGGAGTTGGAACTGTCCTACGCCATCACGATACACAAATCCCAGGGCAGTGAATATCCGGCAGTGATCATGCCGCTGCTCGCGGGTCCCAGGATGCTGTTTAACCGCAATCTGCTGTATACCGGCGTCACCAGGGCCAGAAACTGTGTGACCATTCTGGGCAGCAGCCAGACGGTGCGGGGCATGATTGACAATGTCAGCGAGAACCGACGTTATACTTCTCTGGACCAGCGGATCAGAGAGGCGGCGGACAGGGAGGAAGGAATTTTTGGAAAAGATGAAAAAGCGTGGTAGATGGCTGGAAACTGCGGCATCCCTGCTGTACCCCGCCCGTTGCCCCGTCTGCGACGAGGTGCTGGGAATGGGTGTCCAGCGCATGTGCCCGGCCTGTGAACGACGAGTGCAGTATCTGTCGGAGCCGCTCTGCTGCCGGTGCGGCAAAAAGCTTTCGGACCCTGAGGCGGAGTTCTGTGGGGACTGCAGGAGAGGGCGTCATCTGTTCACGGCGGGGAGAGCGCTGTACGAGTATGAGGACATCGCGCCGGCGCTGTACCGTTTCAAATATGACGGACGCAGGGAATACGCCCGGTTTTTCGGGAGAGAGCTGGCCGGGCAGCTGGGAGGCTATATCCGTTCTCTGGAGCCGGACGGTCTGGTTCCCATACCCATGTACCGCGGTAAACAGCGTCGCCGGGGCTACAATCAGGCGGAGCTGCTGGCACAGGCGCTGGGACGGGAAATGAACCTTCCGGTCTACCCTGATCTGGTGGTCAGAAACAGAAATACCAGGCCTTTGAAAGAAATAAATTCTGAAGAAAGACTAAATAATTTGAAAAGGGCTTTTAATCTTGGTCAAAATGGTGTAAAATTAAAGACAATTATACTGATAGACGATATTTACACCACCGGAAGTACTGTGGATCAGGTATCCGCCGTGCTTTTGCCGGACGTCTGCCAAAGAATTTTTTTTATCGCGCTGGCCATTGGAGCCGGTGTATGAGAAAGGGAGGGTATTGTCAATGAATGTAAGACCTTGCAAGGGTTGTAAGAGATTGTTCAACTATATTTCGGGACAGAACTACTGTCCGGCCTGCAGAGAAAAGCTGGAGGAGAAATTCCAGGAGGTTAAGCATTATATTCAGGAGAATCCCGGCGTACATATTCAGGATGTGGCGGAGGCCTGTGACGTGGAGACGAGCCAGATTCGGCAGTGGCTGCGTGAGGATCGTCTGGAGCTGACGGAAGGCTCCCCCCTCATGTTGAGTTGTGACGGCTGCGGCGCTCCGATCCGCAGCGGAAGATATTGTGAAAAATGCAAGGCGAATGTGAGCAGCGGGTTTAATGACATACTGAAGAGTAATGCGCCCAAGAAACCCGACAGTTTCCGAAAAAAGGAGGACAGCGGCTCAAGAATGCGCTATCTGCAGTAATTTATACTGCTTAATAGTTTGAATTTCCGAGTAACCTGACTACATAACGCCAGCAATGTACGTTTAACTAATGCAGTACGGTAAATTCTGGCGTTATGTAGTATAGTCGGAAGAAAGCAGGCTTTTTATGTTAAATGAAGAACGAATTATCCTGATGACCAAGATGGCCTCCTACGAAGAGGGGGAGGGGAAAAAGAGCATGGCGCTGGGGCGTTATTTCAGGGGAGACTATATCTCCCTGCAGCTTTTGCGCGCATTTTTCTGTGGAACAATAGCCTATCTGCTGGGTTTTGGCCTGTATGTATTGTATGATTTTGAGACTCTGATGGCGGATATTTACAAGATGGATCTGTTTGTCTTTGCCCAGAACGTTGTCAAATGGTATGCAATCTTTGTGGTCGGATACTGCGTTGCTACCTACGCTGTCTGCACGTACCGCTACGCCAGGGCGAAAAAGAGTCTGAAACTCTATTATCACAATCTGAAAAAGCTTGACAGCCTGTATCGTCAGTGACCCGTGCGAATGGGCTGCGGCGGATGTGGAAAATATATTGACTAACGATAAGAATTTCCAATTTCCGCACAGCACATGCCGCATAATCGGGCAACATGCACTGTGCGGAAAGGAAAAACTAATCGTTAGTGAGTATAATAGAAATAGTGTATATGAGGAAACATTATGAGTAATTTGCTGGAAGTTAGGGAAAAATTGAAATTGCTTTACAGCAGGAACGAATTTATCCTGGTGCCCGTTTTCAAGTTCATGCTGGCCTATCTGGCCATATGTATGGTGAACGGAGAATTGGGGTACATGGGGAGGCTCGACAATCTGGGACTGGTACTGATTGTCTCTTTGCTCTGTTCTTTCCTGCCCAACGGCTGCATCATACTGTTCGGAGCATTGTTCAGTTTGATGCATTTGTACGAATTGTCTCTGGAGGTGGCCATAGCTGGACTGGCGATTTATCTGATCATGTTCCTGCTGTTTTTCCGGATGGACTCCAAGAATTCAGTGATTCTGATTTTTACGGTGCTGCTGCTGGCCCTGAAGATCCCCTATGTGATTCCCATAGCGGTGGGGCTGCTGGCCACACCCATGGCGGCGATTGCAGTGGCCTGCGGAACGGTGGTGTACTATATGCTGACCTTTATATCGGACAACGCCACCACGATCAGCAGTATGGGGGCGGACGAGGCCACGGCCAAGCTGCGGATGGTCATTGACAGTGTGCTGGGCAATCGGGCCATGCTTGTGATGATCGTGGCGTTTGCCATAACGATTATGGTGGTGTACCTGATCAGACGCATGTCTGTTGATTATTCCTGGTCTATTGCAATGGTTGCCGGCGTAATAATAGATTTGGTAGTACTTTTGGTGGGAGATCTGGTATATGACACCCAGTTGTCTCTGGGAATGGCTGTCCTGGGCAGCATTCTGGCGCTGATTGCAGCCAAGATTCTGGAGTTTTTCAGGTTCTGTGTGGATTACAACAGGACGGAGAAGGTGCAGTATGAGGACGATGAATATTATTATTACGTGAAGGCTGTGCCTAAGATGAGCATGCCCGCCGCCTCCAAGACGGTAAAGCGAATCAACACACAGCGGCGGCCTGTGCGAATTGAGGACGAGGACGAGGATATGACCATAGCGTCGCCTCGGCGGGTGAACAGGAGCGTGGTGACAGAGCACGCCGGCGGAAGGGACGGACGCTCCAGGCAGCCTCAGAGCCGAGCGGGGAGTCGCAGCGTGACGATCAGCAGGGAATCGGAGGATGACGGGTCGGACGACTACGAAGAAATATAGAGGAAGGTTGTAAAAGCATAGGATAGGCTGGCATGGAGACGGTTAAAGAGATCATTGCGAACTTAAGAAGGTATGTGCCCAGTATTGAGATTGGTGACGTGCTGGAGATTTTGATTATTGCATTTCTCCTCTACCATATTATGCTGTGGATTCAGAAGACCAGGGCCTGGACACTGCTCAAGGGTCTGCTTGTGATTCTGTTTTTCTGGATCGTGGCCTCCTATTTTAAGATGAATACGATTCTGTGGATGGGGGAGAGCGTGTTCGGCTTTGCTGTCACAGCCATGATCGTGGTGCTGCAGCCGGAGCTGCGCAAGGCTCTGGAGGAGCTGGGAAATAAGAACCTGATTGCCAACGCCCTGCCCTTTGACAACGGCAGGAATACGGACAATACTTTCACGGAGAAGACTGTGAATGAGATCACCCGCGCCTGCGTGGAGATGAGCAAGGTGAAAACGGGTGCGCTGATTGTCATAGAGCAGAAGGAGTCCCTGGCGGAATACGAGAGAACGGGTATTGATGTGGACGGACTGGTCACCAGTCAGCTGCTGATTAATATATTTGAGCACAACACGCCTCTGCATGACGGAGCTGTCATTGTCCGGGGCAACAGAATCACATCCGCCACCTGTTATCTGCCGCAGACGGACAACGGGGATATCAGCAAGGAAGTGGGCACCAGACACAGGGCGGGTGTGGGTATTTCCGAGGTCACGGATTCCGTCACGGTGATCGTGTCGGAGCAGACCGGCAAGATCAGCATTACAGTGGGTGGACAGCTGGAGCGGGGTTTTGACGGTGACAGTCTGAAAAAACGCCTGATGGATCTGACAAATTTGACGGAGGATACGGGAAAAGCCAAGCGGAAAAAGAAAGGAAAGGGTAGACAATAAGCATGAAAGGGAAGATAGGCTCTAAAATTCGATCTATATTTTTCTCTCACTGGCTGTTGAAAATTATATCCCTGCTGCTTGCCTTTGCCTTGTGGTTCGTTGTAATCAGTACCAAAGACCCGGTGGATGAGAAACGCTTTCAAAACATAAAGGTAAATCTCCTCAATACGGAACTGCTGACGGAAAACGGTCAGGTGTACGAGGTTCTAGACAATACGGATATAGTGCGCACCGTGGTTTTTGATGCGCCCAGCAGCGTCAGGAGAGAGATTCAGAGCAGCGATATTATCGCGGAGGCCGATTTGACCAATCTGACCGTGACCAATACAGTGGAGATCAAATTTTCCTGCCCCAAGTACAGCGAGCAGGTGCAGAATATCAGCGGCAATATTGAGTATGTGAAACTGAATATTGAGAAAGAGACCCGCAAGACCATCAATATCATCTGTAATACCATTGGCAGTGTGGAGGAAAATTATATTGTCGGCGATGTGAGTCTAGATCGTACCCGTCTGGAGATAGAGGGACCGGAGTCTGCCATTGCGGAGATCAGCAGGGCTGAGGTGGATGTGGATGTGACGGGTCTCACCGGTACAGGAAAGGCTTCCGGGACGATCAGACTGGTGGATGCGGAAGGGAACGAAGTAATCAGATCCTCGGTGTCCAAAAATCTGGAGAGTGTCACCATCACGGTGGTGGTGTGGAATACCAAGGAAATCCCTGTGGTGTATAACTATTTTGGCACGCTGGCAGAGAATCACCAGGTGACCGGAATGGAGACCTCTGTGGATGTTGTGAAGGTGGCCGGTCCTACCGAGCAGCTGAACAATATGACACAGCTGACGGTAGATCCGGAGGACATCAACGTTACCGGACAAACCAAGGACTACGAGGCGAAACTGGATCTGGAAGATTATCTGCCCAAGGGAATTTCTTTTGCAGATGAAAACTTTGACAGTTCAGCGACGGTGAAGGTATTGATCGAGCCACTGATAGATAAAAGAGTGCCGCTGCGGGCTGAGAACATTCAGATTATCAATGTGCCGGAGGGTGTGACCTGCGAGATCGTGAGCGCCAATTCCACGCCGCTGGGGGTGAAAGGTCTGGAGGAATATGTGGCTCTTCTGCAGTCCTCAACCCTGCCGGGCGTGGTGGATGTGGGCGCATGGATAGAAAGCTCCAATCCGCCTCAGCCGCTGGAGGGAGAGTACAATCTGCCGGTAGATGTCTCGCTGCTTTCGCAGCAGGAGAAGACAAGTACACCAGTGATAGTCCTGCGATTTACACCGGTTCAGGACGAGGATGAGGGTGCAGAGGAATAAGCGGATTGTTGGAGGATCAATAAGTTATGGCCAGATTATTTGGAACAGATGGAGTCAGAGGCATTGCCAATGAGGAGCTTACCCCCCTGCTTGCCATGCAGCTGGGGCAGGCGGGCGCGTATGTATTGACAAAGGAGAAGGAGCATAAGCCTACAATTATGGTGGGGTGCGACACCCGCATATCAGGCGATATGCTAGCCAATGCCCTGATGGCAGGAGCCTGCTCGGTGGGAGCCAACTGTGTGTATGTGGGGGTGATTCCCACACCGGCGGTGGCGTACCTGACGCAGAAGTACAAGGTAGATGCGGGAGTGGTGATCTCGGCCTCTCACAATTCGGTGGAGTTCAATGGCATCAAATTCTTTGACGGGGACGGTTATAAGCTGCCGGATGCGCTGGAGGATGAGATAGAGACGTTGATCCATTCTCAGATGCAGGGGGTGAAGTTTCCCATAGGACCGGGCGTGGGGAAGATCAAGTACCGCACCGATGCCAGGGAGGAGTATATTAACCATGCGATACAGTCGGTGAAGGTGGATTTGAGCCGCTTAAAAATTGTGGTGGACTGTGCCGAAGGCGCAGCCTACTATACCTCGGTGGAAGCTCTGAAGGAACTGGGCGGCGAGGTGGTAGCGATTCATAACAATCCCGATGGCACCAACATCAACGCCAACTGTGGCTCTACGCATATGGAGGAGCTGCAGGCGAGAGTGGTATACGAGAAGGCGGATGTGGGGCTGGCCTTTGACGGGGATGCGGACCGATTGCTGGCAGTGGACGAGAATGGCAAGATTGTCGACGGTGACCAGATTATGGCGATTGTGGGCAATTACCTGAAGGGGCAGGGCAGACTGAAAAACGACACGATCGTGGCCACTGTCATGAGTAACCTGGGATTTTTCCTGATGGCGGAGAAACAGAAATTACATGTGGAGCAGACCAAGGTGGGAGACCGCTATGTGCTGGAGCGAATGAAGGAGATTGGCGCCAGCCTGGGCGGGGAACAGTCCGGACATGTGATCTTTCTGGATGAAAATACCACCGGAGACGGACTGCTCAGCGCGCTGCATTTGCTGCAGGTGATAGTGGAGACGGGCAAGTCTCTGTCGGAGCTGGCGCAGATTATGGATGTACTTCCCCAGGCCCTGGTCAGCGCCAAGGTGGCCAATCACAAAAAGGATCGTTATTTGGAATATCCGGAGATAGCCGAGGCCATTACGACACTGGAGAAAAAGTTTGCGGGAGAGGGCAGGGTACTGATTCGTCCCTCCGGAACGGAACCGCTGGTAAGGGTCATGATCGAGGGCAAGGATTATGCGTCTATACAGAGCGAGGCCACAGCGCTGGCAAAATTGATTCAGGACAGAATGTTCTGAAAGGGAATATGCGGAACTATTAATCAGCAAGTTCCCGTACTGCGCACTGATGAATATCGGGACGCCTCATGCGGCCTGATATTCATCACCGGATGTGTGCTGACAGGGAACTTGCGGGACAGAGGATCTGTTGATCCTTAAATAGGAGGTAATGATATATGGTAAGCCAGAAAGTTACAATCAAGAATCCCACAGGGCTGCATTTGAGACCGGCGGGAATACTATGCAAGGAGGCAATGCAGTTCAAGTCGTTGATCACTTTCACGTTCCGAGACAGCACGGCCAATGCCAAGAGTGTGCTGAGCGTATTAGGAGCCTGCGTAAAATGCGGGGATGAGATCGAGTTTTTCTGTGAGGGAGAGGACGAACAGGAAGCCTTAAAGACCCTGATAGGAGCCGTGGAAAGCGGACTTGGCGAATAGCTGTGTGAGAAAAATGCCGAGTTTTATTCAAAACTGATAGAACAGGATAGCCACAAATATTCCCAGAATGCCGCCCATCAGCACCTGAAAGGGCGTGTGGCCGATAAATTCCTTCAGCTTGTCCTGGGCGGACAGCTCATCGCGTCCCATATCTTCAAAAATTTTAATAATATTGTTGAGCAGCTGAGCCTGGATACCGGTTTCCCGGCGGACGCCTATAGCGTCGTACATAACAATAATGGCAACGATCAGGGCTATGGCAAAGTCGAAACTGGCGGAGCCGTGTTCCAGGTATGTGGCAGTGACCAGCGCGCAGACAGTGGCGGAGTGAGAACTGGGCATGCCGCCGCTGCCCACCAGGCGTTCCGCCACGAATTTTTTGGTAAAGAGCAAATGTATCAGTGTCTTGAGTATCTGCGCTATCAGCCAGCCCAGAGCGGCTGCCAGAAAAACCTTATTTTCACACAATCCTGTAATAAATTCCATACCTGCCTCATTCCTGCATATCTGCAGTTGGCAAAGCCAACTACGGACTAGTCTGTGATATTGCCTTCCAACTTTATTCCTCTGTACATTATACACGATTTCGTTTAGGATATCCAGTCCCCCCGGTGCTTTTTGTGTCCTTCTCCTTGCTGGAAGATTGAAAAGTGTTGAAAATATGAGAAAAATATGGTAACATTTTTTTATAAAAAGCGGAGAATGACTTGCGGAGACGATTCTCCGGTTTTTTGCATTTGAACGATATACACGGGGAAAGATATGAGAAAGCTGAATATATGGAAATGGAGAAGTACCAGGATCATATTGTCACTGGCACTCCTGCTGGCGTATCTGCCCTATGCCGTGGACTATTTCTATGTGAGAGCCGCCGTCTGGATGCTGTGTCCGGTGGTTATAGGCGGACTGGTTCGCCTGTGTGACAGCGGTGTTAAAAATATGGCGATCTGGTGTGCCGTATCGCTGGCATACGGAGGAATCTGGTATGCGGATGCCGGATTTGCGCTGTTGTCAGGGGCGATCGCGGCGTGTAGTGTGCTGCTCTGGAAACGCCGGATATTGTGTGTTCTTCCCCTGGCGGCGGCCCTGTACATGTGCAACTCTTTGACCTATATGCGCCCGCCGATTTCGTCGCTTGTTGGAAATGGATCCATAAATAAGTAACGTCTGTCCTTGCAGACGCTGTAAAATGAGAAAGGAAAAAGAGAGATGCCTGTTTTGAGCGTGATTGTACCCTGCTATAACGAGGAGGAATCGGTTGCGGACTTTTATGCGGAACTGATGAAAAACGAACCTTTTTTTCGGGAAAACGAACTGGAAGTGGAGATATTGTACATTGACGACGGCTCCAGAGACAACACAGCGGCGGAGGTAAAAAAACTGCGGGAGACAGACGAGAGAGTGCGCCTAATCTCTTTTTCCAGGAATTTCGGAAAAGAGGCGGGCATGTATGCGGGCCTGGAGAAATCCAGGGGTGACTATGTGGTGCTGATGGATGTGGACCTGCAGGACCCTCCCTCGCTGCTGCCGGAAATGTACTCTTATATGGGGCAGGGCTATGACTCCGTGGCTACCAGACGCGTCAGCCGCAAGGGAGAACCGCCGATACGGTCCTTTTTTGCAAGGCTGTTTTACCGGCTCATGAAACGCATTTCCCGAACGGAAATCATGGACGGCGCCAGAGACTATCGGCTGATGACCCGGCAGATGGTGGACGCCATTTTGCAGATGCAGGAGTACAATCGTTTTACCAAAGGAATATACGGCTGGGTGGGATTCCGGACAAAATGGATAGAGTATGAGAACGTGGAGCGGGCCAAGGGCGAGACAAAGTGGAGTTTCTGGAAACTGCTGATCTATTCTCTGGAGGGCATCACCGCCTTTTCCACAGTGCCGCTGAGCATTGCCGCCGTTATGGGTGTGCTGTTCTGCGTGCTTGCCTTTGTGCTCATTATCTTTATTATAGTGCGCACCAGCATTTTCGGCGATCCTGTCTCGGGCTGGCCCTCGCTGGTGTGCATTATCTCCCTGATCAGCGGAGTGCAGTTGTTCTGCATGGGTATCATGGGCCAGTACCTGGCCAAGACTTATCTGGAGGTAAAGCGTCGCCCAATTTATATTGTTAAGGAAGAATTATAACAAATATTGTTGATTTTCGGTGTATTATGTTGATAGAAGGTTTTTTCAGCGGTAAAAATGGCTATACATTTTTCGACAGATATGATATGATTAGTGCAATCAATTACAGTAAGGAGCAGTACTCGACATATGAAAGGGGAGTTCATTATGGATATTTCTACTGTAAAAGATTACGAACTGGAGTGCTATATCACCGAAATCATGCTTGATATTGGCGTGCCTGCCCATTTGAAGGGATATCACTATCTGCGTGATGCCATCCTGCTTTCCGGTAGGGATATGGAGGTGGTAAGCAGTGTGACCAAGCTGCTGTATCCAACCATTGCAAAGCATTTCAAGACCACGGATCAAAAGGTCGAGCGGGCAATCCGCAACGCAATCGAAGTGTCTTGGACGAGGGGAAACGTCGAGACATTTGAAAAATTGTTTGGATATTCTGCGCAGCAGGGCAAGAGTCGTCCAACAAACAGTGAATACATAGCCAGAATCGCAGATAAAATGCGGCTGGATATGAAGTCAAGATAGGTAATTGAGAGTTTTGGCGCTATTGACAATCGGTACTGCTCCTTATGGAGAAAAAGAGACTGCGAGCGGTCTCTTTTTTAGTTGTTCAAAGTAGGTAAAATGTGGTATAATGAGTAAAACGCCTTGCGTTTAACTCTTTTGAATAGTATGTGCGCTAGAGCGCATGAGATCATGGTATAATGAGTAAAATGCTTTGCATTTAACTCTACTGAATTGAATATGCGCTAAAGCGCATGGAATTATGGTATACTATCCCTATATGTAGGAGAAAGGGGTTGATCGGCTCATGATCATCCTTTTATGGCTGCTGCTGGCCGTTGTGCCCTGGCTGCTGGGAGCGGGAATACTGACCGTGCTGCACAGGAAGACCTCTGGGGTCGTCTATATGACTGACGCCTGGATCATCGGCAGTATGTGCTGTGTCGGCGTGGCGCAGGTGCTGCATCTGCTGGGCACCTTCGGAAATGTGCCGCTGAGCAGACTGGTGCTGCTGTGGCATGTCGGCCTGGCAGTCCTGTGCGCACTGGCGCTGGCGCTTGTGGTCGGAGCCTGGCGCAGACATAGGGAACGCTTTCGGGTTCTGCCTCAAAAGGGCGGGAATTTTGTGCTGCCCGGAATTTTCCTGCTGATGGTATTGATTCAAACCGTATATGTGTACTGTATGCCTGCCATAACCGCCCCAGGGGACATTATTGTGGAGACTCTGCACAGTTTTCGAGCCACGGACGGCGTCTATCAGGTGAACCCGCTGACAGGACAGGCCTATATTCAGGGGATGTCCATGCGCTATCGGGTTCTGGGTCTGCCCACTCTGTATACGCTGCTCGGCGTCTCCTTTTTCGTGGACAGCGGACTTCTGGTGCAGAATCTGATCCCGGTAGTGGTGCTCGCCGGGTCCTACATGGTCTATTACCGACTCGCCAGACTGTTGTACGGCGATGATTTGAGAAAAAAATATCTGATGCTGATTATAGTGTCCCTGATCTTCTGGTGCGGAGAGGGGATTGCCTGGCTGGACGGTTACGCCGCCCTGCACGGCGCATGGCAGGGAACTTCCATACGGAATCTGATTCTGCTGCCCTATGCCCTGTCGCTGGGACTGGAGAAAAATCTGCGGCGCACCTGGCCGGGAATAATTCTGTGCGTTTTGGCGGAGGCGTGTGTCTGCTGGACCTTCAACGGGCTGGGAATGTGTCTGTTTCTGTTGGCAGTCATGGCGGCGTATTATAAAATCACTGCAACCCGTCTGTACCGGCGTTTGGCCGCCCGAATCTCCGGGAGAGAGGAGGCAGGGCTATGAGGGAACTTTTACAGAACGCATGTTATGGACCGGGAAGTTATTTTCAGAGCAATCACATGGTAGTGCTGGTATTGGGCATACTCCTGTATTTCTTTGCGGCGGACAGAAAGACCGGAGCTTTGGAGAGGCGGCTGCAGGGAGTGACCGCAGTGCTGCTGGCGCTGGTGCTGTTTCCTGTGAGCGCCGCCGCGCTTATGCTGTATCAGACCAGGTTTTATGTCTATCATTGGGTTTGGAGCCTGGTGCCAGTGACGCTGTGTATCGCCTGGGGCGGCGTGGAGCTGCTGTGGGAGCTGACTGCCCAGAAACGCCGGGACGGCAGGACTGGGTTTCGGCTGGCTGTAGGCGTGACAGTGCTGCTGGCTCTTTTACTGCTCACTGGCAATATGGGAAATGTCCGCACCGTGACGGAGGAGGAGAGGGTACGGCAGGAAGAGACGTGGCAGGCGGCAGTCTATCTGGAAGAACTGCCGGAGATGGAGGAGACGCTGTTGTGGGCGCCCCGCTCTGTGTTGGAGGCGGTTCGGAGACAGACCGGAGAGATACGGCTGCTGTACGGCAGAAATATGTGGGAGCCGGAGGCGGCGGCCTATGCCTATGACAGCTATCCCATGGAGCAGCAGCGCCTGTTTGACTGGATGGAGATGTTGGAGAGAGGGGACGCTTATGAGGTTCCTCTGGGATTGAGGATCTTTCTGGAGGACGTGGTGGCATACCCGGCGGAGAACTCGGCGGAGAGCAACCGGATTCTGGCAGACGCCTTTATGCTGCAGCTGGCGGCGGAATATGACTCCCGCGTGTGGGTTTTTCCGGGGGAGGCCACGGAGCGCGTCACACTGGCCTGCGGGCCGCTGTATGAAAAATACGGTTTGAGGGCGCAGCAGCTGGGGGAAATCGGAGACTACACAGTCTGGTGTTGTGAGCAGGATGTACAGGAACAGGGAAAGAACTATGAATGAGACAGTCAGTATCATTGTGCCGGTGTACAATGCGGAAAAATATATTGTGGAAACCATAGAGCATGTGGCGGCCCAGACCTACACGGACTGGGAGCTGCTGCTGGTGGTGGACGGCTGCGGGGATGACTCCGCCCGGGTGATTCGAGAATATCAGCAATCCAAAGGGGAGAGACGTCTGCGAATCCTGGAGGGGAAAGAGAATTTGGGGGCGGCCGAAACCAGAAACAGGGGGCTGCGGGAAACCACGGGCAGATATATCGCCTATGTGGACGCAGACGATCTGTGGAAACCGGAGAAACTGGAAAAGCAGCTGCGGTATATGCGGGAAAAACAGGCTGCCTTCGTCTTTACAGGATATGAGTTTGCGGACGAACAGGGCGTGGGCACCGGCAAGGTGGTGCATGTCCCCCCTCGGCTGAGCTACAGGGAGGCGCTGAAGAACACCACTATTTTCACCTCTACGGTGATGTTCGACACCCAGAGGATTCCGAGAGAATTGCTGGAAATGCCGAATATCAAGAGCGAGGATACGGCGCTCTGGTGGAAAGTGCTCCGAAACGGCTACACGGCATATGGGCTGGATCAAAATCTGGTACTGTACCGCAGACCGGCTCAGTCCCTCTCCTCCAACAAACTGGAGGCCGTCCGGAGAATCTGGAATCTGTACCGCAGAGCAGAGAAACTGTCCGTTCCCTGTAGTATGTACAATTTCTGTTTCTGGGCATGGCGGGCTGTGAAGAGAAGAGTATAGTGGAGTGCTGGACGGGCACACCAAAATATGGTATACTTATCTTTTACATGGCAGACTATTATGTGTGAAGAGTGTGCGCCGGGACGCACGAAATCATTTGGATAAAGAAGGAAATCGGGATGCGAAGACTGGAAACCTCTAAGAGAATCATTTTACTGGCTCTGTCCGGAGTATGTCTGGCGTTGGAGACGCTGGTGTTCGTCTACTACTGGAAGACGAATTTCAGCCCAAGTATCACTGCCAGCACCGGTGTGCCGTACTATTGGAGGGCAGACGCCCTGCAGATCGCCTTTTATGTGCTTATGTTGTTCTTTTTCTCGCATATGTACGGCGGTATGCGGATAGGCTATCTGAAGAATGCGGAGGTGATTTTCTCTCAGGCCTTTGCCAGTCTGGCTGCGGACGTGCTGCTGTATGCGCAGCTGTCCATTATGGCAAAACAGTTTTTTGTGCCCCAATGCTTTGTCTATATGCTGGCGCTGCAGCTGGTGATCATTCTGGTCTGGAACAACATCGCCTATTGGATATACAAGACGGTTTTTCCTCCCCGCAAAATGCTGCTGGTTCACGGGGACAGGCCCATTGAGAGCATCGTGAGCAAATTTCAGGGCCGGAAGGATAAATATGACATTGTCAAATACATTCATGTGTCGGAGGGGCTGGAGGCTGTACGCCGAACCATCGACCAGGGATGCGAAGAGGGATTGTTCAATGCCGTGGTGATCTGGGATATCCCCACCCAGGAGCGCAACGAACTGATGAAGTACTGCTATGCCCGGTCTATCCGCGTGTATATGATGCCAAAGATTACAGATGTTATTATACGTGGAACGGAAGAACTTCACCTGTTTGATACGCCGATTCTGCTGACCAGGGAGTATAGCCTGACGGTGGAACAGCGCTTTGTGAAACGCACCATAGATTTGGTGTTCGCCTTGCTGCTGTTTATGATCACCTCGCCTATCATGCTGATCACGGGCATAGTGATTAAGTGCTATGACGGAGGGCCGGTGCTGTACAAGCAGGTGCGCTGCACACAGAACCAGCGGCAGTTTCAGATTCTGAAGTTCCGCAGTATGAGGGTGGACGCGGAGAAGGACGGAGTGGCCAGGCTGGCCCGGAAAAACGACGACCGCATAACGCCCATCGGCAAGTTTATCCGCAAGGTGCGTATCGACGAGCTGCCCCAGCTGATCAACATTATCCGGGGGGACATGTCCTTCATCGGTCCCAGACCGGAACGGCCTGAGATCATTGCCCAGTATATGGAGATGATGCCGGAGTTTGCCTTCCGAACGAAGGTGAAGGCAGGACTGGCGGGATATGCCCAGGTGTACGGAAAATACAACACCACCCCCTATGACAAGCTGAAACTGGATCTGACTTATATTGAAAACTATTCCACATGGCTGGATCTCCAGCTGATGCTGCTGACGCTGAAGGTATTGTTCTGGCCGGACAGCACCGAGGGAGTGGAGAGCGAGCAGATCACGGCGCTGAAGGAATCTATGAGAAACGAGGAAAAATAACCGGGAATCGGGGAGGACTGCGGATGTGGCAGTGTGATTATGGGAAAGAGCCCTTTGATATGAGACTTTTTGTACTGTTGTGCGCAAGGCGTCTGTGGGTGGTCCTGGCGGGTATCCTGGCCGGACTGGTCCTTACAGGCGGCATTTACTATGTGAAAAATGTAACCCTTGGGGGGGTAATTCCCTACACTATGGACAGCAAGTACTATCTGGAGTATGCGGTGGACCCCAGTGACCAGCAGACTGCCTCCTATTTTGCCTCCTACACATGGAACGATTTTTTAAAGAGTGAGGATATGGTCGAAAAAATGCTGGCCAGTCTGGAGATTCCCATGACAGCCCAGGAGCTGGTGGACAGTTTCGAGGCGGAGCTGGTATCGGATTTGCGGATTTGCTATATTCACACCACATCGGAGGACGCTGAGAAAGTCAAAGAGATAGACAGAGTAGCCGGGGAGGCTATCATAGCCGTGGGAGAGCGGCAGTGGGAGCTTGAGGAAGTGAGCCTTCTGGACAGAGGCACTTCCCGCTTGGCGACCCCGGATCTGCGGACGCTGCGGGCCTGTGCGTTGGGCGCGGTGCTGGGATTCTTTTTTACGCTGTTCGGACTGGGTCTGTGGGTGATGCTGGAGGAGCGGGTACAGGTGCCGGGAACCCTTGCACGGCGCTATGCCATTCCGGTGGCGGGCTATGTGAGCGACCGGGGAATGCTGTCGGAGGAGCTGGAGTCACAGCTGGACTATCTGCTGAGGGACAAAAGCGATATCGCTGTCACAGCGGTAAACGGGGAACTGGATCTGGGCAGTATTACGAAAGCGCTGCAGCCCTTGAAGGGACAGCGGGAATATACAGCTGTTCCCAGTCTGTATCAGGCGCCGGAGGCGGGGGACGCGCTGCGCAGCCGGGAGGCCGTTCTGCTGCTGGTGCAGGCGGACTGTGACAGAGGCAAGACCATTGAGGAGATTCTGCGTCGGCTTGGGCAGCTGGACGTGACCGTGGACGCCATGATCCTGACACAGGCGGACAGAAGGCTGATCAGACAATATCAGGGAATTGGGCACAGAGAGAGCAGCTGTGCGGAAAGAGGATAAATGACACTGCAATTATTGGTAGCGGCTATGAACAGGAAACCCTGCGAACTGGCGGAGGAGATGAGGATTGACAGTGACGCCATCATTGTCAGCCAGGGGGAGCAGTACGCCTATGAAGAACTGTGTCTGAATGGACATAACATACGTTATTATTCCATGGCAGAGCGTGGAGTGGGACTGAGCCGCAACCATAGTCTGCTGCGCGCCAGTGCGGACATCAGCCTGTTTGCGGACGAGGATATCGTCTATGAGCCGGGATACGAGCGGGAGGTGCTGGCAGCCTTTGAGGCGCATCCTCAGGCGGACATGCTCTTTTTCAATGTGCAGGCCATGCCGGGGCGGGAAACCTATCACAATGCGGATTTCGGCAGGGTGCGCCTGTACAATAGCGGACGTTATCCAACCTACAGTCTGGCGGTTCGCACCTGGCGGATTCATCAGAATAATATCACTTTTTCCCTGTTGTTCGGCGGCGGCGCAAAATACAGCAACGGGGAGGACAGTCTGTTTATAAGGGATTGCCTGAGGGCGGGGCTGAAGGCCTACAGGGTGCCTGTGACCATCGGCCATGAGAGAGAGCGGGAATCCACCTGGTTCAAGGGTTACAACACAAAGTTTTTTTACGACAGAGGAGTGTTGTACCGCTATCTGTACGGAGGTCTGGCCAGACCCATGGCGCTGCGGTTTCTGCTGTCCCACAGAGGGGTTATGTGTCAGGAGATTCCCTGGAAAAAGGCGTACGGAATTATGTGCCGGGCCATCGGTGAGGTGAAATTATGAGGTCTCCTATGTTCAGCATTCTTGTGGTGTCTCTGAATCCCGGCAGCAAGCTGGTGGAGACCGTGAGAAGTGTGGCAAAACAAACCTACAGAGATTATGAAGTCATTGTCAAGGACGGCGGCTCCAAGGACGGCTCTCTGGACGCATTGCGGGCATATCTGCAGGAGAGCGGCGCTTTGCAGCAGGTGCGGATTCTAAAGCAGCCGGACACCGGTATATACGATGGCATGAACCAGGCCACCCGGGCAGCCCAGGGAGAATACCTGTATTTTCTGAACTGCGGAGATTTTTTCACGTCAAAGGAGGTGCTGGCCCAGGCGGCCGAGGAGATTCGTGCTGCGCTGCAGTCATCCGCGACTGAGAAAACCGCGGAAAGCGATGTACCTAAGATTTTTTATGGAGACATTCTGGACGCCCTGCGGGGGCAGGTGGTGGCCTCCAATCCGCATATAAACGATTTTGCCTGTTATCGCAACGTGCCCTGCCATCAGGCTTGTATTTATCACTACAGCCTGTTTGAGGAGCGGGGCTACGATCCGGTCTACCGGGTGCGGGCGGATTATGAGCATTTCCTGTGGTGCTATTTTCGCAGGGATGCAAGGCCCTGCTACATTCCGGTGACTCTGGCCTCCTATGAGGGCGGGGGATTTTCGGAGACGCCCGAAAACCGCAGGCGCTCCGCCGGAGAGCACCGGGAAATCACGGCGCTGTATATGAGCAGGGGACAGCGGCTGAAATACCAGGCGATTTTGCTGGCGACGCTGGCTCCCCTGCGGACGAAGATGGCAGAAAGCCCGGCTTGGTCGGGATTCTACAATAAATGTAAAAAGCGACTGTACCGGAGGGCCAAAGTTTGAAATTGAACTTTCAAATATTGATTGGTATGTGCGCTGAAACGCACAGGGGGTATAAGTATGATCTTGTTTGTGGGCGTGACCGTTTTGGCGCTGCTGATGGCATGTTTCTGCGAAACCCGGGAGAGCGTCCAACTGCATAGGGAGGCGGAGCCTGCATTACTGACGCACCAGGGCGGCATGACCAGAGAGCAGGCGCTGAAACTGTGGGGCTGCGGCGGAATCTATGTGATTCTGTCGGCGTTGTCCGCCTGTCGGATCGCCAGCGGCAATGACTACTGGGTCTATACAAGCATGTTTGATCTGATCTCCCAGGGGCGGCACGTGTCGTCGGAGTTCGGGTTCAATGCTCTGGTGCGTGTTATGCAGTTCTTTTTCGGGACAGAGGGGTATAGTTACCTGCCTATATTCGGTCTGTTTTCCCTGCTGACGGTGTATTTCTTTCTGCGCGCCATATATGAGCAGGGAGATTGGTTTCTGGGTTCACTGTTCCTGTTTTTGATGAACGGGTACTATTTTTCCAGTTTTAATTCCGTTCGCTATTATCTGGTGCTTGCCATTGCGCTGTACAGCACCAAGTATGTGCTGCGGCGGGAATACCTGAAGTTTGTCCTGTGGATTCTGGCTGCCGCCACTTTCCACAAGTCCGTGCTGGTGGTGATCCCTCTGTATCTGGGAGCCGGATGGCTGGCCACGGTCCGGCTGAAACGCTGGCATTATGTAGCAGGCGCGCTGCTGGCCCTAAGTCTTTTGTTTGGCAGGGATATCTACAGGGTAATTATATTTAAGATTTATCCCTACTATGAAAATTCTATGTTTGACGCGGTGGAATACTCCCTGACCAATATCGGAAAATGTGTGGGAACTCTGGCGCTTTCCCTGTTCAGCTATGCCTCCGTCCTTAAAGATAGCAGGCGCAATCGGTTCTACTTTTTCTTGAATCTGGGCGGGTTGGTGCTGTATACCTGCGGGGCCTTTATCCCGGAGGTGTCCCGGGTGGCATACTATCTGGTGCTGCCGCAGATCTTTCTGATTCCCAATGCGCTGCGCGGCACCACGAACAAGGCTTTGCGGCGCCTGTTGACGGTGGGGACGGTCCTGGTGTTTGCGGCCTACTTTGTCATGTTCCTGCGGTCGGCCTACAATGTGAATATCCGGCTGCTGCCCTACTTGAACTGGATATTTAACTGATATATACTGACTAACATTAAGATTTTTCAGTTTCCGCACAGCGCATGCCGCATAATTGGGCAACATGCACTGTGCGAAAAGGAAAATCTAATCGTTAATGAGTATATCAATAACGGGTGGTAGATAATAAGTCTTAGGCGAAAACTATAAAAAGGCATGGATATTTCCAGAATTTGGCACAAACGGCGCAGTGAGACGCGAGGACAGGATGAAAGAAAAGTTGCAAAATTACCGGATGAATTTTTCCGCGGAAAGTATGCAATGATAGAATAGATGCAAAAGTGACGCCCCTCAAAACGGGCAGATAGGAGCTGCAGTGAAGAAATTAAGCGATATCAGGGTTGGAATATTAAAAATACCTATCACCAGAATCATTCTGCTGGTGGTTACGGATATGTTTGCGGTAATGGCCTCCTCGGCACTGAGTCTGTATGTGCGGTATGAGTTCAGTTTCAAGGACATCGATCCCATATTCTGGAAAGCCATTCAGGACGGCTACATTATCAATGTAGTCGTGATGCTGGTCATATTTTATATTTTCCGGCTATACAACAGCGTGTGGCGGTATGCCTCGGACACGGAGCTGGTCAATGTGGTCATCGCTGTTACAATCTGTGCCGCCATGGAGCCGGTGATATACTGGTTGCTGGACACCCGTGTGCCCAAAAGTTTTCCTTTCTTCTATGCGTTTTTTATGGCCATATTTACCGGGGGTGTGAGATTCAGTTATCGTTTTCTGCGGATGGTGCAGAACAGACGATTAAGCCATTATAAGGCGCCCGAGCGGCAGAACTATATGATTGTGGGGGCGGGAGCCTCCGGCAACGCCATCCTGCAGGAGATTCAGTCCAGCAGATTTCTGAGCATGCATGTTGCCTGCTTTATTGACGACAATCCGGGCTGTCAGGGCAAGTACCTGCGGGGAGTGCCCATCGTGGGGGGCCGGGAAAAAATTGCCGAGAGCGTGGAGAAATATGATATCGATGAGATTATCATAGCCATCCCCTCCGCCAACCGTTCCGCGCTGAAACCGCTGATTGAGATATGTAAGGAGACGGGCTGCCGGATACAGATACTTCCGGGCATGTATCAGCTCATTAAGGGGGATGTGAACGTGTCCAATCTGCGGGAGGTGCAGATTGAGGACCTGTTGGGCAGAGATCCCATCGAGGTCAATGTGGACGAGATCATTGGCTACGTACAGGACAAGACAGTGCTGGTGACGGGCGGCGGCGGTTCCATCGGCAGCGAGCTCTGCAGGCAGATCGCCCGGCACAACCCGAAACGTCTGATTATTATAGATATTTATGAGAACAATGCCTATGACATACAGCAGGAGCTGAAACAGAGTCAGCCGGAGCTGGATCTGGTGGTGCTGGTCGCCTCCGTGCGCAACACCTTGCGGATGGACGAGATTTTCCGGATGTACCGGCCGGATATCGTGTACCATGCGGCGGCACACAAGCATGTGCCTCTGATGGAGGACAGCCCTAACGAGGCCATCAAAAACAATGTGTTAGGCACTCTCAAGGTAGCCAAGGCGGCGGATCGCTACGGTGTGGGAAGATTTGTCATGATCTCCACGGACAAGGCGGTGAATCCCACCAACATTATGGGGGCATCCAAGAGAATCTGTGAGATGGTGATTCAGAACATGAACCGCAAGTCCCAAACCGAGTATGTGGCCGTGCGGTTCGGCAATGTGCTGGGGAGCAATGGCAGCGTGGTTCCTCTCTTCAAAAAGCAGATTGAACAGGGGGGACCGGTGACGGTGACGCACCCCGATATTATAAGGTATTTTATGACCATACCGGAGGCGGTGTCTCTGGTGCTGCAGGCGGGAGCGTATGGCAAAGGCGGGGAAATCTTTGTGCTGGATATGGGCGAGCCTGTGAAGATACTGGATCTGGCCAAAAATATGATCAAGTTGTCCGGCTACCGGGTGGACGAGGATATCAAGATTGAGTTTACAGGTCTGCGCCCCGGGGAAAAAATGTACGAGGAGCTGCTGATGCGGGAGGAGGGCCTGAAGGAGACGGCCAACAGAATGATCTATATTGGTAAGCCGATAGAATATGATGACGAATTGTTCGAGCAGCAGCTTGAGCGGCTGCAGGAGGCGTCGGTGAATGAGGCGCAGAATATCCGGGAGCTGGTGCGGGAGATTGTGCCCAGCTATCAGTATGAGGAATAGGCTTATGTATGTATATGTAAAAAGAGGAATAGATTTCATACTGTCACTTTTGGGTCTGATCGTGTTGTCGCCGGTGTTTCTGGTGCTGATTGTCGCCATTAAAGTGGATTCTCCGGGTCCGATACTGTTTCGGCAGAAACGGGTGGGGATTCATAAGTCACATTTTGCCATTTTAAAATTCAGAACTATGCGGATTGACACGCCCAAGGATGTGCCCACGCATTTGTTGCAGAATCCGGAGCAGTATATTACCAGAGTGGGGAAATTTCTGCGTAAGACAAGTTTGGACGAGCTGCCCCAGATCATCAATATATTGAAGGGGGATATGGCGGTCGTGGGACCCCGGCCCGCCCTGTGGAATCAGTATGATCTGATCGAGGAGAGGGATAAATACGGCGCTAACGATATTCGTCCCGGACTTACCGGCTGGGCGCAGATCAATGGGCGGGACGAGCTGGAGATCCCCGTGAAGGCGCGGTTTGACGGGGAATATGTGCAGAAAATGGGGTTGAAAATGGATTTGCGGTGTTTCTTCGGTACTTTTATCAGCGTACTGCGGGGAGACGGCGTGGTGGAGGGCGGTACAGGAGCCATGCACGAGGCGGAAAATCAGGATAAAAAAAAGGAATAGGGTACTTGATTTCTCAAGTACCCTATTGTATAATCTATACAGAAAGTGGTCGGAAGGATTCTCCGATTGCCCTCAGTAAAGTTAATAATTATGTAGCAGAATTAGCATCTTCACTTTGGGCGTGGGATGCTATTTCTCGTTATGATGATCGACAAACGACATTGCCGCAAATATGACCAGCAATAGTGTAAGGACTTCTATTGTACTCATGGGCATCACCCCCTTGAAAACTAGAGGGCATCGTGAAATCGGTAAACCGAGAGAATCGCATCCAATATTCTGATAGATTATACAAAATATATTAGCATAAATATTTTCTCGGTTCAAGACAAAATCGGATGGGAATAAAGAAAAATGAAACATATTTTGATTGCGGGCGCAAACAGCTATATCGGCACAAGCCTGGAGCGTTATCTCTTGGAGTACAATGCGTCTCAGGGCGGAGAGCTATACCGGGTGGACACCATATCCCAGAGGGGCTCCCAGTGGGAGAGCTACGATTTTCACGGATATGACGCTGTCTTTCAGGCCAGCGGCATCGCCCATGCGGACACGGGGGCGGTGAGCCGGGAGCAGCAGGCCCTGTATTATCAGGTGAACTGCGATCTGGCGGTGGCCACTGCCAGAAGGGCACAGGAGGCGGGAGTGGGTATCTTTCTCTATCCCAGCAGCATTATTGTCTATGGGGACAGCGCCCCCTATGGTAAAAACCGGGTTATAACTCCCGAGACGCCGGCGGAAACCTCTCATTTTTACGGGGACAGCAAGATCCGAGCGGAGAGGGAGCTGGGCAGTCTGGACATGCAGGTGGCCATACTGCGTCTGCCCATGGTCTATGGCAGGGGCAGCAAGGGCAACTATCCCCTGCTGGCTAAACTGGCGGATAAGCTGCCTTTTTTTCCGGATGTGCAGAATCAGCGCAGCATGATTTATATTGAGAACCTGTGCGAGTTTATCCGTCAGAGGATCGAGGAGGGGCAGGGGGGACTGTATTTCCCTCAGAACCCGGAGTACACGAACACCTCCCGGATGGTGCAGGAGATTGCCGCCGCCCGCGGAAAGAAGGTGCGGCTGCTGAAGGTCATGAATCCACTGGTGGCTCTGGCCTCCCGGATGCCCGGCAAAATTGGCGCCATGGCAAATAAGGCCTTTGGCAGTCTGGTCTATGAACGGGATATGAGCGGCAATATGGAGAACTATTGCCTTTATGATTTTCAGGAGAGCATACGCCGCACGGAGATACAAGTATGAAACTTACGGTCATTACGATTGCCTATAACAGCGCAAAGGATATCGGCCGCACCATAGAGTCGGTCCTTGCCCAGGAGCAGGGGGATACCCCCTGTGATATTGAATATCTGATCATCGACGGGGCCAGCAGTGACGACACAGTGGCTGTCGCAGAGAGCTATATCCCCGCCATGGAGGCCAGGGGCATTACATATCGGATCAGCAGCGAGCCGGACGCCGGTATCTACGACGCCATGAACAAGGGAATCAGCCGCGCCGCGGGGGATATCATAGGAATCCTGAACAGCGGGGACTGGTATGAACCCATTGCGGCGGCGACAGCGGCGGACACTTTTGCCGACACGGGCTGCGATCTCATGTACGCCAATATCTGCATGCATAAGAGAGACGGGAGTACATTTGTCAAAAGGGCCAGGCAGCGCCGATACCAGACCTCCCGGGACTGGAACCACCCCACCACCTTTGTGAGGGCGGAGCTGTACCGGCAGTACCCGTTCCGCTGCATGGGAATCCACGACGATTACGGTTTTTTCCTGCAGATGCGGCGGCAGGGGCGTCATATCGTGACGGTGGACAAGGTGCTGGCGGATTTTGTCATGGGCGGCGCCAGCAACCGCAAGGATTTTAAGGCTGCAAGGAAGCGGATTGCGGACCGCTATCGTTACTGTTACCGGATCAATGGCTACAGTCGGCTGTATCTGGTGGAATGCGTGGCGATAGAGGCGGCAAAAATGCTGCTGGGATAGTTTGGATGCTGTTATTCGGTAATTCTTTCCTATTGTCGCAAAAGTATTGTCAAAAAATAAATGTTACGTTAACATAACAATGGCTACCGAAACAACAGGGAATCATGGCAGATGGGAGAATGCGCATGAAAAAAATCATCAAATTTCTGTGTATGGCATTGATGTTTGGCCTGGTGCTTGGAAGTATTCAACCGGGCAGCCGCGTCTATGCTTTTACGGAGGAAGAGGAGGCATATATTCAGGAGGCGCGGGCGGCGCTGCAGACTTTGTTGCAGGAGCGGCCGGTGATGGCGCTGGTCTACCTGACAGATCGATATGTCGTCCGCAGTGCTCCGAATGGCGCGGAGGTCATAACTGTGCCCAGCGGGCAGCAGGTGTTGATTCAGGACGTAGTATTTACTGAGGAATATGAGCCATGGGTACAGGTACAGCTGTACAGTCAGGACGTGGAGTACACGGGGTATGTGGAACGTCATTTTCTGGCTTGTTCGGACGAGCGGTTTCTGGAATGGGAGATGCTCTATGGTATGAATCCCGGCCGCATGCTTATGACTGTGGGAGATGGAGCCAGCGTCTACAGCGGCGTAGATCAGTTCCCCGAGAGCTACCGTGCGGCACTGACGGCGCTGGCACAGGCCCATCCCAACTGGATATTTGCCAAATTTGATACGGGGCTGGATTGGAATACGGTGGTGGCCAATGAGATTGCCGGGGAGCGCAGCCTGATCCCCGCGTCCTACCCGGAGTACATGCAGAACGGCCTGTACAGCAAGAGCTGGGCCTACGCCTCGGAGGATGCACTGAAATATTATCTCGATCCCCGAAACTGGCTGACGGAATCCGGAATCTTCCAGTTTGAGCAGTTGACTTACAATGCCTCCTATCACAAGGAAGAAGGAGTGCAGAACTTTTTGAACGGCTCTTTCATGCAGGGCAATCTTCCTGACGAGGCAATCACCTTTTCCAGAATGTTCCAGGAGGCGGGCAATGCTCTGAATGTAAGCCCGATTCACTTGGCCTGCCGGGTTTATCAGGAGCAGGGAAAGAATGGTACCTCGCCGCTGATATCCGGCACATATCCGGGCTATGAGGGCTATTACAACTATTTTAATGTAGGGGCCAGCGGTTCTACTAACGAGCAAGTGTATGTCAGCGGACTGCAGACAGCCAGGGACAGAGGCTGGAACAGCGCACGGGCCTCCATTTTGGGCGGGGCCCAAGTTATCTCCCGAAACTATATCGCGCAAGGGCAGGATACCCTGTATCTGCAAAAATTCGATGTGGACAGCAGCAGCAATGGCCTTTACTGGCATCAGTATATGCAGAATATCTGTGCTCCCAGCAGTGAAGGTTCCAACATCCGCAAGCTGTATGCGGAGGCTGGAGCGCTGGACAATGCCTTTGTATTTCGGATTCCGGTGTATAACAATATGCCGGGAACTCCCTGCGAAAAGCCCGTTCAGTCCTTTGACATCGTGTTGACGCCTCCGGCGGGCTATACCGATCCCCATGTGTATCTGGACGGTGTTTCCTATGAGGCCAGCGTCAAAAACGGCAGTTATGTGATAACCGCCCCGGACGGCAGCGCCCGCACGGCGATTATGTATCAATATAGTGATTCCGGCGTGCCTGCCGGCATGAACGTGTGGCTGCTGAATTATGACAAGACCAGCTACAAAGCCACGGAGATTCCCGAGCTGCGGGATCTGCTGACCTACCATGGATTTTCTATCCGGATTACCGGGAGATCAGGTATCCGATACAAGACCGGCATAGCGGTGGAGACACGGCAGAAACTGCTGGGAAGTGGTATCCAGGGCTATACGCTGAAGGAGTATGGAACGCTGATCATGAACAATGCCAACCGCGGCACCTATCCCATGGTGCTGGGCGGGCAGAAGGTCTCCAAGGGCGTCTCCTACGGGACGGACGGAAACGGTCAGCATGTGGATACAATCTATGAAAAGGCGGACAACCGCTACCGCTACACGGCGGTGCTGGTGGGGCTGCCGGTGGATCAGTATAAGACAGAGTTTGCATTTCGGGGTTATATGACGCTGACCAAAGACGGACAGGATATAACGCTGTATGGGCCGATCGTGGCCAGAAATATTTATGGCCTGTCCCGGCAGCTGCTGGATATGGGACTGTACCCGGAGGGGTCTGAGACCGCCAATTTCCTGCAGCAACTGGTAGATGACGCGGATGCTCTGGGGCAGACCGCAGACAGTAACTGATGACAGATCCCTCTCATTGGATCACACCTGTTGAATCGTTTCAACACGAGAAAAGGGGAATCTATATATGAAGAATAAAAAGACATTATTGTTGATTATATCTGCTTTGATTCTGTCTGTGACCGGCTGTGGAGACGGTATGACACCTCAGGAGCGGGAGGAAGCCGACCGGCAGACCGGCGCCGCAGAGTTGGTGGGTATCCCCATCGACGGCGCACAGGAGCAGCCGGGGGAGGCAGGAGAACAGAACCCGGAAAATGTTGAACTGGAACAGCAGATTCGGGAGCTGGAGCGCCGCTATGGCACACCGGATTTTTCTCAGGTGGAGTACTTGACTCTGGCAGAGTTGTACAATGAAAATAATCAGGTCAAAAAGCAGCGTGACACTCTGGAAATCTGCTTTGCTCTGTATCAGGACAGTGCCGCGGAGGAACAGCTGCAGCAGCTGACGGTAAACGTATCGGAGGAAGAACCCGGTGTGCAGGGACAGATGACTCTGCTGGAGCAGAATCTGTCCACCCAGGGATATATCGACGAGGCGGTGAGCATGCTCCACGGAGAGGAGTGGAGGGACACTATGATGCCCCGGCTGAATCAGGGAACCAGAGGCTATTATCAGGAACAGGGGGACAATT
Source organism: uncultured Acetatifactor sp. (assembly GCA_964383805.1). Lineage (GTDB taxonomy): Bacteria > Bacillota > Clostridia > Lachnospirales > Lachnospiraceae > Acetatifactor. Next base: position 47,125 of record CAYLIM010000001.1, on the reverse strand, counting down.
CTCTGTATGTGAGGACGGGATATGACGCCAGCGGAGCCTTTTATACCCAGGCGCAGTACAGGCAGGGTGAACAGGTCACAGTGCTGCTGCAGACGGACGTGAGCGTACAGCTTTTGGAGACCCGCATGAAGGAGGGACAGTACGACGGCGTGTACGAGTGCTGGACGGTGCTGGCCGCCAGCGGCGATGTGATCCGGGAAAACGGCAATCTGAAAGACGGCGTCCTGGTGGGCGACTATACCGCCCAGATCCGTTGGGGCAAAGGAGAAAACGAACTGCTGCCCCTGTGGAATCTGCGGGAAGATATGGAGATGACTACCTACAACGGAAGTTTTGGCGAGGACGGCATATCCACCGCCGCACAGCTCTCAGAGGCGGGGGATGCAATCGTCTACGCCTATGACAGCGGAAAACAGAACTACCTTTTCTTCAGCGGAGAGGAGACGGCTGCGGCGGATAGCTATGTTTTCCGGGCAGAATCCATGAGTATGCCCGTGCTGCAGACGTATGCGGCTTATGAACCCAGGGAAGACCAGACCGGTACGCCTGCGTCGGGGACGATAGATATAGCTCAGCTGCAGGTCAGAGTGTTCGGCGGCAATATCCAGGTGTTTGACGGCACAGGGTGGATTGACATGGGAGCCGCGGAGGACTATATCGCAGCCGACCCGGTGACTTTGAGCAGCCAGGTGGCGGAGGACGGCAATGCCGCAGGAGCGGCCGGAGGAACGGGGAACGTGGGCCAGGGAATCACAGCGGTCTACGCGAGACGGGGCAGCGGTCGGGTGACGCCCATAGCGACGCCGAAACCTACCAGCAAGCCGACCACGCCAGCGACACCCGCGGCCCCTGTGACGCCGGTAACGCCTACGGTTCCGGTGGTCGTTCCCACACCGGCGCCCACGCAGGCTCCGGCCCCGGTGCAGCCGAGCAATCCTCAGCCCAGCAATCCAAACCCGGCGCCGCAGCCCAGCAATCCCGAACCGGCGCCCCAACCTACACCGGCGCCTACGCCTGCACCTACACCCCAGCCCACAGATCCGCCCATCACAGGCGGCGACTCGGATGTGGAGTGGTCCCCGGATTTGATGTAGTGATGGTGGAGGAGTAAGGTATGCGGAGCTGCATAATGGATGAAATAAGCCAGGATGCAGCTCCGGGAAGGGATTAGTGGATATGCGGATAGGAATAGATTTGCTTTGGGTCAGGGTGGGAAAGTGCGGAGGAACGGAATCTTATATCAGAAATCTGTTGGATGGATTTGGGCGGTATGACAAAAGTAATGAATACGTTTTGCTGGTCTCAGAAGATAACGGGGATAGTTTTGATATTTATGAAGAATATCCCAATATACACAGACAGACGCTGCCGGTGAAATCCGTCAGTCAGCCCCGGCGCATTCTGTGGGAAAATCTTCATCTGGACAGGGCTGCGAAAAGGCTGGGGATCGATGTCATGTTTATACCTGTCTACAGTATGCCTATGACATATGGCAGTGGCATTCCGTATGTCAGCGTGATACATGATCTGCAGGCTCTCCACTATCCGCAGTATTTCTCGGCGGCTAAGCGGTTGTTTTTGAAATACATGTGGAAACATGCCTGTAAGGCCTCCGCGCATGTGGTCACTATATCGGAATACTGCAGGAAGGATATGGAACGTCATTATCCTGTTGTCGCAGGCAGGTGCTCCGTCATCTATGATCCGGTGGAGACGGGAGAGTCGGGAATGCCTGCGGAATTTCTGACTAAAAAATATGGCATTCAGAAAGACGGCTATTTTTATTGCGTCAGTTCCATGCTGCCCCATAAAAATCTGGAGACGCTGCTTGAGGCAATGGCTATCAGGAAACGCAGAGGAGACGTGACACCCCTCGTTCTAAGCGGCGTGGGGGGCGATAAAGCCGCGTTTCGGGAGGCGGTGGCAAAGCGGGAGATAGAGGACCTGGTGGTCGACACGGGATTTGTGTCCAATGAGGAGAGGGACTGCCTATACGAGAACTGCAGGCTTTTTTTATTTCCCAGCGTGTTTGAGGGTTTTGGAATGCCTCCCATAGAGGCTATGCGCAGGGGGAAACGGGTAGTAATGACGAGAGAGAGCTGTCTGGAGGAAGTGACGCAGGGGAAAGCGGTGTATGTGGAGGCGCCTTATGATGTGCAGGAGTGGGCGGAGAAGATCGACAAGGCACTGGCATTGCCGCCGATGCGGGAAGTGTTTGAGGAGTACGAACTTCAGAACGTGGCGAGGGAGTATGTGAGGGTGTTCGAGCAAGCTTACAAAGCGTAAGCGATGAAATGGGGTGGAGATTTGAAAATAGCTTTTGACGGTCAGTTTTTTTTGAAAGGGAACAAGACAGGGGTTGCCTGGAGTGCTGACAATGTTATAAGAAACATGGCGCAGTGGAAAAATATTAGTAGACAAATTCAATGTTTTGGGTTAGGATATAGTAGGCGACAAAAGGAACAGGCATTTAGGTATGAGGAGGATAATTGTACCGTCAAAATGTGCCACTGGTTTCACGATGTGCTTTACCGGATGATATGGAATTATATACCTGTTCCATATTCTGTTTTTTTTGGTAAGTCAGCGGACGTATCCATTTTTTTTAATTTTATCGTCCCGCCCGGAGTCAAGGGCAAAAAGATTGCGGTTATCCATGATATGGCATATATGTCCTGTCCCGAGACCGTGCGTGGTAAAACAAGAAGAATACTCGAAACTTCCATGAAAAATTCATGTAAGCGCGCTGATAAAATCATTACGATCTCGGAGTTCAGCAAGTCGGAAATATTAAAATATCTGCCCGTTGAACCGGACAAGATAGAGGTCGTCCCATGGGGGGTGGACTTTAACGTATATCACGACCAATATCCGGCTGACAAAATAGAGCTTACAGTCAGGAAGTATTGTGCTGAGGGAGAATATATACTGTATCTGGGGACCATTGAGCCCCGAAAGAATCTGGAACGCTTAATACGTGCATATGCAATGCTATATGATAAGGATAAAAATATTCCGGCGCTTGTGTTGGCAGGACAGAAGGGCTGGTATTATGATGAAATCTTTGGCTCGGTAAAAGAGTTACATTTAGAAGAAAAAGTCAAGTTTCTCGGATATGTGCCAGAAGAGGATGTTCCGTTACTGCTCTGCGGAGCGAAAATGTTTGTGTTCCCCTCGCTGTATGAAGGCTTTGGTCTTCCGCCTCTTGAGGCGATGGCGTGCGGAACGCCGGTAGTTACGTCAAATGCAGCCTCTCTGCCCGAATTTACAAAAGATGTGGCTATATTGGTAGATCCTCTGGATATTGCGAGTATAGCTGAGGGGATGGACATGGTTTTACGAGATGATCGGCTGAGGGAAGAACTTATCGAGAAAGGGCTGAATCGGTCCAGAGAATACACATGGAGCAGGTCTGCGGAGCGCATCGTGAACATTTGTAAGGAGTTGACACAAAAGTAACAGGAGAGTAATCTGTGAAAAAGATTTTGGTAATCGGTGCCGGAGGACACTCGAAGGTAATTGTCGATATTCTCCAGCAGAATATGGAATATGAGGTAATCGGGCTGATTGATCACCCCGGTAAAAGTGGTTTTTGGGGTATTCCGGTTGTGGGGAGCGATGATGATTTACTCCGGCTGCGGAATGAAATGCATGTAGATTATGCGTTTGTGGCACTCGGAAACGGACAACTTAGGGAAAAAGTAACCCAAAAAGCGATGGCGGCAGGTTATGAACTTGTTAACGTTGTCAGCAAGGATGCCATTATTTCCAGCCGTGCAAGGATAGGGAGCGGCACAGTGATAATGCCCGGAGCAGTTGTGAATGCGGATGTGGCAATAGGGGATAGCTGTATTGTAAACACTAATGCATCTCTGGATCATGAGTGCCAAATCGGCGACTATACGCATGTCGCACCGGGATGTGCGCTGTCCGGGAAGACTGTGATAGGCAGACAATGTATGCTGGGAACAGGATGCCGGGTGATTGACGGAATTAGTATTGGCGATCATACGATTATAGGAGCGGGAGCTGTTGTGATAGATTCCTTTGCCGGAAATTGCACAGTTGTGGGTGTTCCCGGAAAAATGATAAAGAGCAGTACATAATTTTGTGTGGAGGATGGAAAAATGAACAGAATATCAATTGCAAATCCGGTATTTAACGGAAACGAAAAGAAATACCTCATGGAGTGTATCGACACCGGATGGGTATCTGCAAACGGACGATTTGTGACAGAATTTGAGGAAAAGTTTGCAGAATTCTGCGGAACAAAATACGCGATTTCCTGTTCTAACGGAACGGTTACCCTGCACTTGATTCTGGTGGCAATGGGAATAAAGCCCGGCGATGAGATTATTATGCCTACATTGACCTATATTGCTACCGCAAATTCTGTCAAATATTGCGGGGCAACTCCTGTCTTTGTGGATAGTGTGGAGGGAACTTTTAATATCGATCCCGCGAAGATTGAAGAGAAGATCACAAGCAGAACAAAGGCTATTATGCCGGTTCATTTATACGGATTGGCGGCGGACATGGCGCCGCTCATGGAGATATCGAAAAAGTATAATATTCCTATCATTGAAGATGCAGCGGAAGCACATGGAGCGGAGTATAACGGTAAAAAGGTTGGCGGTTTTGGATTGGCAGCATCTTTTAGCTTTTTTGGAAATAAGGTCATAACCTCCGGAGAAGGAGGAATGATCGTCACCAATGATGAGGAATTATATAAGAGAATGAAGTTACTTAAGGGACAGGCTGTTTCTCCGGAAAAGAGGTATTGGCATGTAGATGTGGGTTATAATTACCGTATGACCAATATGCAGGCGGCCATTGGTCTTGGACAGCTGGAGAAGATAGACTGGCATATAGAACAGAGAAAGAGAGTAGCTGGTCTCTACAAAAAATATCTGCAGGGAACAGAAAAGTATATGAAACTTCAGGAAGTGCCAGAGAACTGCAAGTCTGTTTATTGGATGAGCAATGTAATTTTGCAGGATACCGTTGCTAAAGAGCGGGATCAGGTGATGAAAGAAATGGAGGAATGCAACATTGAAATGAGGCCGGTATTCTATCCCATGCATATTATGCCGCCGTATTTTGATGAGACAGTTTCCTATCCGGTTGCGGAGAGGCTTGGAGCGAGGGGAATCAGTCTGCCCTCTCATGCCATGTTGCAGGATGAGGATATCAGGTATATCTGCGATTGCCTGAAAAAGATTGTGGGTTGTTAGAATGGAGTTTTTATGAGAGATTATTGGGAAAAAATATATAAAACTCGGTATTTTTGGTCTCATCTTGCAAAAAATGATTTGAAATCCCGTTTTAGGCGTTCCAAATTAGGGTTGCTTTGGACGGTGATTCAGCCATTGTTTTTGACGACGATTCTGTCTTTTGTATTTAGCACGGTTTTTGGACAGCCGATGGGTGAGTATTCAATGTATATTCTGTCCGGTATTATTGTCTGGGATCTATTGCAGGCAAGCATTGTCGCCTCAGGGAACTGCTTGTTTGCAAGTGAGCAATATATTCGACAGTTTAATCATCCGATAACAATTTACTCGTTGCGGAACGCAATATTGAATGTTGCTACTTTTTTGATGGAATTGACAGCGCTGATAGTATGGGTACTCATTTTTAAGCCGGAAAATTTGATTTTGGCGGTGATTACGATACCCATGACAGTGATATTATATTTTCCGATGGTGTGGGGGTGTGCGACAGTTGCCGGATATTCCGGGGCGAAGTATCGAGACTATCCCCAGATTATGGCTTTATTGATGCAGATGCTATATTATGTGTCTCCTGTTTTTTTTAAGCAGGAGATGTTCATGTCCAATCACGTACTGGAAATTATGTTTAGAATGAATCCCGTAACCCATATTCTCAACTTGGTAAGGGCCCCGTTTGTTTATATGAAAATGCCTGATTGGATTGATTATCTGTTTGTGGCAGGGGTAGATATTGTAGTTGGAATATGGGCGTTTTGGGTTAATAGAAGGAATCAAAAAAAGGTTGTTTTTTATTTGTAAACACAGGGAGAAGATATGGCCTATTATATAAAAATGAAAGATGTCAATTTGTATTATCCTTCGACATTATATAATGCGAAGACGCTGAAGCAGGAGATTTTTTCGAGATTAAAGTTTGAGAAGATGAAAGAAAATCTTGAAGACGTTCATGCATTGAAGGATTTCAATCTGGAGATCCATGAGGGGGAGCGTGTTGGAATTATTGGACATAACGGAGCTGGAAAGAGCACATTGCTTAGAGCCTTGGCAGGAGTATATCCCATTAAGACAGGCTCGATCGAAACTTCCGGTGAGATTAGGTCAATGTTTGACTTGGCTTTGGGATTCGATATGGATTCAACGGGAAGGGATAACATCATGAACAGGGGGTTAATGTTGGGTAGTACTCCCTCGGAAGTGCGTGCAAAAGAGCAGGAAATAATTGATTTCTCAGAATTGGGAGAATTTATAGATTATCCGATAAAGGCATATTCCTCCGGAATGCTTGTGAGACTTGCATTTGCAATATCCACATCTGTAAAGGGAGAAATTCTTCTTGTAGACGAAGTACTCAGTGCAGGTGACGCCAATTTTCAGAAAAAAGCAAGAGCGAGAATGATGAATATAATGGATCAGGCAAAGATTCTAGTGCTGGTCCTGCATGATATGAGTACTATTGAGTCTGTCTGTAACAGAGTAATTCTTTTGGAAAAGGGACGAATTGTTGCGGACGGGGAGCCCAAGGAAATTGTAGATCGATATTTGGGAAAGAATTAATAAAACGAGACGGAATGGTGAGTGAGGAGCAAGATGCAACGAAAACGTATTTTATGGCTATATAGTCATTCTACACTGATGAAAAGTGAGGTCGCAATATTAAGAGAACTTGGTTACGAAGTCTATATACCAAAAGTTATTCCCTTTGATGTGAGTGTTGCGGTAGACTGGGAATCTGACAAAATGTTATCGATTCCCACCGAAGCAATCGAAATACTGAATGGTGTTGATTTCTATGGGCAGCGGATTCCCGCTGAGGCAATGGAAGTAATGAATCGGTATTTTGATATGGCGATATTTGGTATTTTTATTGAACCTCTGAAATCTCTCGTACTGCATTATAAAGGTATTTTGATATTTCATCCCTTTGGTCTTGAGGATGGGATGTCCTATAGCAAGCTGATAGAACAAAATACAGGAATATGGCTGCTGAAGAAGATGGAGGAAATCGGGAATCGTTTTTGGTTTGGACAATCCTATGAGAATTTGATGGAGATAGAGTGTGACTTTTTTAAGAGGAGAACTATAAATCTTCCGATTGGAATGCTTGATACGGAAATCGTTGATAAGTGGCACGGAAACGCAAAAAAAGTTCTCTTTATATGCCCAAGAATCAGAATCAGTCCTTACTATGAAGGGATTTACAGGCAGTTTAAGGCTGATTTTAAAGATATACCCCATTCTATTGGCGGCGCACAACCGATCGCTGTAGAGGGAGATAAGTGTATTTTGGGGTATCTGCCACAAAAGGAATATGAGGACTTGTATCCGTCGCATAGTGTGATGTTTTATCATGCGGTAAATAAGCGTCACATTCACTACCACCCCTTTGAGGCAGTGAAGTGCGGGCTCCCGTTAGTCTTCATGGGGGGCGGTCTGATCGATGAGCTTGGGGGGAGAGATCTCCCAGGCCGCTGTACATCATTAAAGGAAGCACGGGAAAAATGTAAACGAATTATCAAGGGAGACAGGCGGCTGGCAGAGAAAATCAGAAGAACGCAAGGCGTTCTGATGGAAAAAATGTCCTATGACTATTGCCTGAAGGAATGGGGGAAAGCATTAGAGACTATAGAAAAAAAGTCACAGAAGAGTCTGGATACGGTTTCATGTGGGGGCCTGAAAAAAGTTGCTTTTGTCCTGCCGCAGAAGTATCTGGGAGGAGTACTTGATTATACTTTAAGATTGATGAAGGCCTTTGCCCAGGGAATGGAGTCTGCTGATGAGAAGGTAGAGATAGTCTTTGCTGTTCCAGAGGATATGGTAAAAAATCATTATGATGAGATCAAGGAGGCCGAATCATATGGAGCAGTGATAAGAGCTTTTTCTTGGGAAACTGTAGATAAAAGAAGAATTGAGGAACTGACTAATCTGGCCGGACATCCATTGAGCATCTATAGGAAAGAATACACGTTAATGAATGATGGAATCCGTTATTTTGAAGACTGTGATTTTCTTCTCTTCATGGCGGATCGTGTGCCAGAGAATTTATTTTTCTTAAAACCCTACGGCGCAATAATACATGATTACATGAGGCGTTATGTACCGGAAGATATTGAGGAGAAATATGAGCAGGCAATAATGGATTTTGTCAGGAAGAGCGAATGCAATTTTACAACCAGCATAAATGCAATGGAAGATTGTATCCAGTATGTTGGTATAAAACGAGAGAAAATTCATTTACTTCCACGGTTTTTTGAGGATATCAGTAAAGAGAAAGGAGAAACTAAAGAAGAAAAAGAAGCATATTTCGTCTGGTCGACAAATATTAACATTCATAAAAATCACAAGGTAGCGTTAAAAGCCCTCGCTGAATATTATCAGGCGGGAGGGAAACTGCGGTGTTATGTCACCGGGATCAATACAAAACTATTTAAAAAAGGGATATCACTTGACGGATTGCAGTTGCTGGGTCCCCAGATACAATATATTTTGGAAATACGGGAAATAATAGAAAACAATTTTCTTTTGGAAAAAAATGTGCGTTTTATGGGGCAGCTTGGTAAAATGCAGTATTATGATGTAGTAAGAAACGCCTGTTTTATGATTCACCCGGGTATGGCTGACAACGGAAACGGTGCAGTGGTTGATGCGGCTTTTTTGGGGGTTCCTTCTATCTCCAGCGATTATCCGGCGATGCGAAACATTGATGCAAATATGCATTTGGGCTTACAATTCTTTGACAAAGAGGATTACAAGCAGTTGAAAGAAAAACTACTCTGGGCAGAGGAAAATGTGGAACAGATGAGAAATCAGCTTCCGGCGATTGAGGTGCTCAGAAAGCATACGGTAGATGACGAAGAACTGTGTAGGAAAATCTACCAAAAGCTAATGCAATATATGTGTATCTAAAAAAGGAGAAAGTTCATGAAAATTGGCATATATTTAGGATATGCGCCATACATTAAACCTATGTCGTTAAAACAGGAAGGACTGGGGAGATACTTGTCCTTTTTGCTGAAGGGATTTACGCAGTCGGGTAATCAGCTAATGATTGCCTGCCCCAACTGGGTGATTCCGTTAGTGGAGGAGTTGATTGCAGAGGAAGATATTGACGCAAGCAGTATGGAAATCCTGACCTCTTCCACGGAGCCGGTTCTGTTTAAGGCATATGTTAAATGGATAAATCGTAAACGCAAGCTGAAAACAAGAAGGAATCGCTTGAGCAGGGCCGTCATTAATTGGACGGATCGTGTTCTGGATATATTTTTGAGAGCAAAAAATATTGCAGTACTGATCATATTATTGGTTCTGTGTGGTCTTTTGGGTATTGTATCGCTCCCGTTTTTGGTTTTAGGTGGAATAATATACGGCTTTGCGCGACTGGTAAAAGCAGTTCTGCGAAAGCTGTTTCGCGTGAGTGTTTCTGTTATGTCGCCACGGAAAATATTAGTAGGGACTTCTATCGGAAAAAACTTGGAGAAAAACTGGAACGGGATTGCCATACAGGAAAAAATCCGCAGATACAGTACGGATGAAATCATCAAAAAAGCGAAACATATGAAGAATCTTCCCGATGTTTGGTACAGTCCTACAGCTTTTTGGGACGAATTTAATCTACTTCCGGGGGTACGGGTGATTTGTGCTCCTGATTTAGTTACAACGGAGTTTCCGTCTAAATTTTCCCAGGGACATTTTGTGGATACTACCGAGAGAATAAGTGGTACAATAAAGAAAGGGCAGTATTTTATAACTTATTGTGATTACTTGAGAGATAGTCTGTTATTGGGGAAATATTTTAAGGATAAAAATGATGTGGCAGTCGTTACGCATGCGCAAAACGATATGCTGCCGTTTTTAAACCTCGAGAAGTATTTTGAAAGGGTTCCTTTTAAGGAAGACGTCAATACATATTTTGCCAAAAATATTGTACTTCCGGGAGTATTGGCACACTCTGTCAACATGGGTCCCTTTTTAATCGGTTGCGATAGTGTTAATAATTTTTCTTTTGCGGATGTAGACTATATTTTTTACCCATCACAGGTGAGGGGAAATAAAAATATTTTAAATCTTGTGAAGGCGTATGAATATTTACTGCGGAGCAAAAATATTCGTGTGAAACTGATTTTGACATGCAACATAAATAATGATGAGGAGCTGCATGACTATATTTACGACCATAGACTTCAGTATGATGTATTAAGCTTTAACAGTGTGACAGCACAGCAGTTGGCGGCGCTTTATATGTGTGCCAAGCTTGTAGTCAATCCTACGCTGTATGAAGGAGGATTTCCGTTTACCTTTGGGGAAGGAATGTCAGTGGGGACGCCTTCCGTGATGAGTAATATCCCGCAGGTAATGGAGGTTATGCAAGGATACAATCTTGAAGAATATTTGTTCGATCCTTATGATTATTTGGATATGGCTACGAAGATTGCCAGGGGACTAGACAATAGGGAAGAATTGGTCATTAAGGAGCAAGTACTATACGATCAATTGAAATGTAGAACGTGGAAAGATGTCTGTGAAGAATATATACAGGCGTTTGAATATTTTATAAATAGGAGCAAGGGAAATGAAATACAAGTACAAGATTAGTACTCTGTTGATGAGCTTATTTATAATCATAGGAGTTGTATATATAAGGCCAATGAGTGTGTGCGGTGCCGAAGAAACGCCAGATGTTGAAGTTCGATTGGTAGAGGAGGCAGAATTTACCGATACAAGTATCAGTGTGGTGCTGGAGATTGTTTTTGATAATCTAGAATATTATAACGAGCATGTTTATCTATCATATCATATTTTTGATTGTGAGAGTAATATGGTCATTGGTGAGAATGAGAGAATAAAGATTGATTTGGATGAGGAACAAAGTCAAAGAATTTCCGTGAGAATTGATATGTCCGCAGCTAAAACCTTAGAGCCAAGTAAAAAATTGTATGTGGAATTTGACATAGTGGATGAGCAAAATGCCTATTGGTTTTCTGGCAATGACAGTTTATTTTTTCAATCAGATAGTGTTGCTTTTGGCGCTACTATAATACAGAAAGTTATAAATGAAATTCAAAGCAGTAAAATCATTTTTGCAATCAATGCCGTGACTTTTATAATGTTGTGCAGTGTTGCTGGCGTATATTATTATAGAAATCGCAAATGTAGTATGGGGAGCAGTAATCACTAATACGTAGAGGGAGATGAAGAATGATTAGTAAGACAAATTGGAAACGCAATATAATGACAATGGTCTTATTTGTGGGCGTGGTTCTCTTTGCCTATCGTTCATTGATTACGTCAGATTTTTTAGCGGTTTGTAGCGATGGCGTGGGATACTATGTTGCGAGAGCTTTCTTTATAGATGGAATTAAGGGGGGAGAATTACCTCTATGGGATCCGTATACAGTTATAGGAACCCCTTTTTTGGCTGACGTACAGAATACGGTATTAAGTCCGTTTAATATCTTGTTTTTTATTTTTGACTCGGTCACAGCATTCAATTTAATGTACATAATTTTTATGATTATGGCAGGTTTTTTTATGTATCTCTTGGTATATGAACTGACTGATAATTATCTTGGCAGTGTGATTGCGGGCTTTTTGTTTGCTTTTGCAACAGTGATGAGTGGACGCAGAATGGAGCATACAACTATAATAGCAACGCTTGCCTTTTTTCCAGCCGTAATATACTACTTAGAAATGTATAGAAAATCAGGGCGGGAAAAGTGGCTCATTTTATGTTCTGTAACCATGGCGATACAGTTTATTTGTGGATTTACTCAGATTGTTTTATATTTTGATATAGCAGTTTTTACATATTTATTATATGTTTTTTTTGACAGAAAACTTAAGATAAAAAGAGCTGTAATAATTTTTGCCAAATGGATCGGAGCATACATTCTATTGATAGGGATTCAGTTATTTCCCACGCTGAATATAATGATACAGTCTGGTCGAAACAAGATTGCCTGGGAAGCATTTTCGGTATTATCGTATGATTTAAGAATACTTTTGATGATGCTATTTCCAGAGATATATGAAAATCATTTTGCGGCCTTTGGCGATTATGTTTCGTCTGGAGTAGACATAGAAATATATGTTGGAGTAATTTGCCTGATTTACATCATTTATGAAATCATTTATAATTGGAAAGAAAGAAAAGTTAAGGTTATAAGCGGAATAGCTTTGGCAAGTTTTTTTTATGGAATGATTCCTCATATACCAATCATGGGAAAAGTCTTGTTTCATATACCGTTGCTGAGTTCTTTCCGCGTCTGTGCCAGGAGTTTGCCTATATTTATTTTCTTATGTATCGTGTTGGCAGGAATGGGAATGTCGCATCTTAATGAAAAAGAGAGTGTGCGCAAAATAATCAAGATTAATGGGATACTATTGGGAATAATAGTGGTAGTATTACTTTTTATGTATTGTTTTCTATCTCAAGATATCTTTATAAAAGGGGAGTATTCTGAATATTACAACAGCAGTATCAAAGGAGTACTAATTGCACTGGGTCTATGTAGCGGCAATTTATTTGGCCTGCTCATTTGCCTGAAAATAGACAGAGAAAATGTAACCAAGGGAATAACTCTGCTTATTGGCATGGCTATGATTATAGATATTATGAGATTTAGTTTTCTGGTCAACCAAATGAAAGGAGACACAGAATACCTTCTTTACGCAGGTGTTTCAGAACAGGTTAAGGATTTGATTGACCAGGACACGAGCGATCATTATCGCTCTTTTGTGGTTATGGATAGTGCGGAAGAATTCTATTCCTCCAATTTTAAGATTGCAAAGCTCAACCGTAACCGTATCACGCATAATAAACTATACAATTCTTATTTGACATTTTTAGATGAAAAGCTTGCCTATTGGGAGATTAATGAAATTGCTTATTACACTAAAACAGCCAAGATGCTGAAAGATAATATAGGGCTGATATCGATGCTGGGCATCCATTATATATTTGATGGAGGCAATCACGATATAAATTCTAAGATTATGGATGAAACTGCCGAATATAAGTTGGAATATGAATCAAATGAAGTGTGTTTTCAAAACGGAGGAGATATTCTTATATATATGGAGCCGGCAGACTGGATTGAGGAAAATACTACATACCTGATTACAATCACTATATCTTCGGAAATACCGTCACTTTTTTACGCTGATTTATATAATGACCATTACGATGACCCGAAACAGGACGGATACTTTGATAATAAGGGCGAAGGAATATTACAGGCTGTGATATCCACGGATGAAATTCCAGATAGTGATGTATTTTTCAGAATAATCGTTTCCTCAGAAAAGCAGCTACAGATATCAGATTTAATGATTGAAAAAGTATATGCAGAGGATACACTGGAAAAAATTAGCGACTTAGACACAAATGCGGATGTTTATGTTAATTCCCAAGCGCGACAGATTGTATATATTCCAGACTGTGTGGTCGAAAAAAATGAGTGGGGAAATAATTGGCGCGAAGATGCGCTATACGATGTAGACAGAGTAAGCTATATTCCTGATTTTGGACCAGATATGGATTTACGGGACAGTGGTTCTGTAATAAAAGATATTGTGGAAAGGAGAAATTCCGTTGAAGCAACTGTTTACTCGGATAAGGATACTTTCGTTAATCATGCACAATTGTCATATCCCGGATGGAGAGCATATGTGGATGGTGAACAGGTGAAATTGTACACGGTGAATCATTTGATACAGGGTATCCGGGTACCTCAGGGGGAGCATCGGATAGAATTTAGATATGAGCCGAGTGATGTGAAGATTGGATTTCTAGTAACTTTATTTGGGATACTTTCGTGTTGTATATGGATTGTACAAACGGTAAAAAAGAAAAGTTAAGACTATCCATCCCTTGCTCACTGGATTGATTTTTTACTTAGGCTTTTTGCCTAAGCTTTTATATTAGTTTTTTTATATATTGCTAACTATAACCACAAAAAGAAAGGAGCGTAGATAATATGTCAAAACATATCGGAGCGCAAATGCTGGAGTTTACTCAGAGCGGCGATGAACGGGGGTATTTGGTTGTCGTTGAAGGAATGAATGATATTCCATTCGATATAGCCCGTATATTCTATATTTATGGTTCCAGAAGCAATGTAGTACGGGGGCAGCATGCAAACCGAAAGTCACAGTTCGTCCTTATCAATGTCGCTGGCTCCTGTAAGGTGAAAGTTCGGGATGGGAAGGGAAATGAGGCTGTTTTCGTGTTGAACAGGCCTCATACCGGTATTTATCTGCCCGCTATGCTCTGGAAGGACATGTATGACTTTAGTGAGGACTCCGTTTTGCTCTGCCTTGCCAGCGAGCACTATGACGCTGCAGAGTATATCAGGGATTACGATGAATACACGAAAGTGGTTAATCAGGAATAGTTCACAGAAAGGGAAAATATAAAAATGAGAGTATCCATTATCATCCCGGTATATTTTAATGAAGATAACTTGTGGCCGCTTTATGAGGACATCCAGCAAAAATTTATAGACAAAATAGATTTTGATTATGAGTTGGTGTTTGTAAACGATGGATCACTGGATGGCAGCTATAGAGTCTTAAAAGAAATTGCCGCTAAAGATGAAAATGTTAAAACTATCAGCCTATCTCGAAACTTTGGATCGCATGCTGCCATGCTTTGCGGCCTAGAAAAATGCACTGGCGATTGCGCTATCATAAAGGCGGCCGATCTGCAGGAACCCACAGAGCTGCTGTTGGAAATGATAGAGAAATGGAAAGCGGGCGATAATGTGGTATTGGCTGTCAGGAAAGAACGGAACGAAAGCAGACGGCAGGTATTGTTTGCCAATCTGTACTACTGGATGGTCAGGAAATTCGCATTGAATACAATGCCCAAAACAGGATTTGACGTCTATCTTTTAGACAGGAAGGTGATAAATGTACTTTTGTCGCTGGACGAGCGAAACAGCGCATTGACCGGTCAAGTACTCTGGTGCGGTTTCCGCACAGGCCATGTATATTATACCAGACTTGCCCGAGAAGTGGGTAAAAGCCGATGGACGCTAAAGAAGAAGATCAGACTGGTGAGCGACACCCTATTTAGTTTTTCAACTGTCCCCATTAAAGTTGTAACAACTGTAGGAGTCATATCCATGGTAGGAGCATTCATATGGGCATTGGCAGTCTTGTTCATGAAACTGGCCGGAATGATCGATGTAAGCGGATGGACGACCTTGTTTATCTTTAACCTCTTAAGTTTTGGGATTATTATGTTTTCCCTTGGCATACTGGGGGAATATCTGTGGAGAACCTTTGACGCAAGCCGTAATCGGCCTCCATATATTGTGGAGGATGAAAACATTATACAGAGAGATAAAACCGGAAGGGAGGAGGAATGATATGCTGGTATGCGTAGCTGGCAAGAATAATATTGGCGTAGAGGTGCTGAAATACCTATATGACCATTGTAATGGAAGATATGAGCTGTGTGTCGTATGTAATAAGACTGAGACCGGGGAAAATAGCTGGCAGAGATCCCTGCGCGTATACGCCAAACAGCTGGGGATAAGGGAATGCAGCCTTGCCGACATATATGATGTTGAGGATTTAATGTTTTTATCCACGGAATTTGATCAGCTTATCAAGACAGGGCTTTTTAAGACTAAGAGACTTTACAATATACACTTTTCTCTTCTTCCTGCGTATAAGGGAATGTATACCTCAGCGATACCGCTTTTAAATAATGAAAAATCTGCAGGGGTCACATTACACAAGATTGATGACGGGATTGATACGGGGGATATTATTGCGCAAAGAGAATTTGAAATTTTGGATACTTATAATTGCAGGGATCTGTATCTGGCATATATAAAAAACGGGACGGAGCTGATTCTCGAAAACATTGAGACCCTTCTCCTAAATCAGGAGACATGTGTCCCCCAGAACAGTGCTCATGCCTCATACTACTCCAAAAAAGCGATAGATTATTCTGATTTGCACGTAGATTTGCGGCAGACTGCTTGGAGTATCCGTCAACAGATAAAGGCGTATTCTTTCCGAGAATACCAACTGCCCATTGTGGAAGGGCGTAATATTATTGATACAACGATCACAGATACTAAATCATCTTTAAAACCTGGGAGCATTGTAGCGGAAATGCCTCATGGCGTCAGAATGGCCACTATAGATTATGATGTGATTCTGCATTATGACAGATTTGATGAATTGCTGATAGCATGCGAGAGCGGGGACGTCGACGCCGTTCGTGATATTTGTGCAATCAGCCGTCATGTAAATGAAGTATCGCCGGAAGGATGGACGCCGCTAATCGTTGCCACATATCACGGGAAAGTTGATTGCGTGAAAATCCTATTGGAAATAGGGGCCAATCCCTTTGCCAAGGGAAGGAATGGCACAAATCTGCTCATGTATGCCAAGGACGCATTTTGGAAAACAGGAGACATGAGGCTTGTGGACTGGTTTTTACAGGCAGGAATAAGGCCGGAGGACAAAGACTACAACGGCAATGATCTGTTTTACTATATCGAAGAAAACAAGGCGGATGCCGTTTCAAAAGACACTTTATTGGAGCATTTGAAAAGGGTGACCGGAGAACGACGCAATTATTGATTGAATACGGCAAGGAGGGAAAGCGGTTATGAAAATCATGCCAAACAGACTGGATAAAGGGTTTTACCTCTATCAGGAGGAGTTTGAACAAAAAGCACTCGAAGTGCTGCGTTCCGGTTGGTATGTGTTGGGGCGGGAGGTTTCTTCTTTCGAGGAAGAGTTTGCTGCCTACACAGGGAGCCGTTATTGCGTTGGTTTGGCCAGCGGTCTGGATGCTCTTTGGATCGCTTTCCGCATCTTGGGAATCGGAGCGGGGGATGAAGTAATCGTACAGGGTAACACATATATTGCCAGCGTCATGGGTATCACCATCAACGGAGCCACTCCCGTATTTGTAGAACCGGATGAATACTATAACATAGATGCTGCCAGAATTGAGGAGAAGATAACGAAACGGACTAAAGCTATTTTGGTAGTTCATTTATATGGACAGGCATCTAATATGGCTCCTATTATGGATATTGCCAAAAGACATGGACTCCGTGTAGTGGAGGATTGTGCCCAGTCCCATGGAGCTTGCTTTAATGGACGGATGACGGGGACTTTTGGAGATATTGGCTGTTTCTCTTTTTATCCATCTAAAAATCTGGGGGCTTTCGGAGATGCTGGCGCTATCGTCACCGATGATCCCAAGATTGCTGAAGACGTGCGAGTATTCCGCAATTACGGAAGTGAAAAGCGATATTATAACCGTGTGGTGGGAACCAATTCCAGGTTGGATGAACTTCAGGCCGGGCTATTGCGTGTGAGGTTGTCTCACATGAAAGAGCTGGAAGAGGATAAGCGCCAGATCTGCAACCGCTATCTGGAGGAGTTAAACCACCCCGACATCATTTTACCGAATGTCCGGAAGGGCGCGAGCCATATCTGGCATCAGTTTGTGATTCGTACGGAACGCCGCCAAGAATTAATTGATTATTTAAATAGTAAGGAAATAGGGACGATTATTCACTATCCCATTCCGCCTCACCTGTCGGAAGCCTATCAGTACCTGAATATCCGGGAGGGCAGTCTTCCTGTTACAGAACACTATGCGGAGACTGTGCTTTCCATTCCTTTATATAATGGGATGACTGGAGAGGAGCAGAAGTTCGTCATTGAGTCTATAAATGCATTTTAATGTCATATAAGTCATACCGGTTGAAAATATACTTCATGGTTGGTTTACACAAATCATGAAGCATATTAATAAGTGCTTTTAAAACACTTTTTTCTTGAGGTATATTTGTTGTTATTTCTCCGTTTCAAAAAAATTGGATACAATATGTGTGTAATAAAGGAGAAAGCCTTTATGGATATAGACCACAAAATCAACAGAAAGATTATAGCAATTATAAAATGTATTGTATTTTTATGTTTGATACTGATTTTACTGGTCCGATATACCAGAATAATGATGAACAAGCAGGAGATACAGTATTCTACAACGTTGAATCAGTATGAAGAAAATTCTATAGATGTTTTATTTCTGGGCAGCAGCCAAATGATATATGCAGCCCAGCCAATGATTTTATGGGAACAATACGGGATAACCTCCTATAATATGGCCACATCGGCCACCACAATCCCAGGAAACTATTGGAGTGCCAAGATTGCGTTCGAGACGCAATCGCCCAAGGTGGTCATGCTGGACTGCACTTTTGCTTATGTGGAAACTAAGACTTTTGACGCACTTCCCCGAATTCATTCTGCGATTGACGGACTATGGCCAAGCCCCGCAAGCTACGAGGCAATTAACGATCTGGTGGAAGATCCCAGTAAGAGATTTGAATTTTACTGGACTCCTTATGTCTATCATACAAGATGGAAGGAGCTAACAGAAGAAGATTTTGTGGAGGTATCTGATCATGGTACAGGAGGCGCAAATCTGCTTGGACATATGGATAATTTCGAGGGTATAGTAGGCCCATATCCCAAGGATCTTACACAAGACGTCCCTCCTATCGTCCTGGAATATATTGAAAAGCTGTCATTGTTATGCCGTGAAAATGATTCGGAACTAGTATTAATCATTCTTCCGGTTCCCCTGTTTGTAGGCTATCAGCCCACATATAATGCTTTGGAAAAATGGGCGGAGCAGCAGGGCATCTCTTTTGTTGACGGTTACGATGATCCGGAATTATGGCACTTGGATTATGGCACTGATTTTACGGATGGCGCACATATGAACATTTATGGAGTCAGAAAAAGCAGTGCGTACATTGGCGAGTATTTGACGGAACACTATGATTTAGGTATGTCTGAAGATGAACAAACGTATGCGTTTTGGAATGAGCGCATGCAGGAATATGAGCAATTTCGAGATTCTGTATGGGAATACCCGTTGCTTTCGTATGGGTCCGCCATTACATTTTCCGTAGATGGAAACCAGGACCGATTCTATGGAGGTCTCAGAGGCACTGCAAAAGCCGTTGCCCCTGGCGGTCAATATACTTGGACTACAGGGTCGCGTTCTGACTTTTATTTTACGATAGATGAACCAGCTAACGCGCTGCTGCGGGTCAACCTACAAGCTGTCCAGCCAATTGTGGGAAAAACTACCCGTGTAGTAGAAGTATATGTCAATGAACGATATGTAACAACAATAGAGGTAGAGGCCTCATTAAATCCCACTACTTTTTCAGTAGACATAGCTGAAGACTTATGGGTAAATGCGGGGGAACAGAAATTGACATTCAAATATCCTGATAGGGTCGATGCTGAATTTGGGGCCATATTACTTGATTACACCTTGGGCTTGGAAGAAATTTATTTGGAAAGGAAATGACCATGGAAAATATATTGGAATATCCGTTTGATGCAGAGCAGATTATCAAGAAAAAGAAATCCATAAAAAAGGAACTTCTTAGTAGGGAGAATGTTTCTTATATAGAAAAGAATATTGCTATTCTGGGAGGCAGTACCACAAACACTCTGATGAATATTCTGGAATTATTCTTGTTGAATTATGGAATAAAGCCAAGGTTTTATGAATCGGAATACAACATGTATTACGAAGATGGTATGTTTGCGAATCCTCAGCTGGAGAGTTTTCATCCTGACATCATATATATCCACACATCTTATAGGAATATTGTGGAACTTCCTGTGTTGATAGACAGTGTGGAAGATGTGGAGAAAAAACTTCAATTGACATATGGCAAATTTGAGGCATTATGGGAACATATTGCGGCAACTTATCACTGCCCCGTTATCCAAAATAATTTTGAACTTCCATTCTATCGTGTTATGGGTAATCGAGAGGCCTCTGATTTTAGAGGAAGTATCAATTTTGTCAACAGGCTAAACCAAAAATTTTACGAGTATATAGACAGCCACGAGAATATCTTTGTCCATGATATTGCGTTTGAGCAAGCCGATTATGGGATCAGAAAGTGGTCAGATCCGTATTACTGGCATATGTACAAATATGCTTGTTGTGTGCCTGCCATTCCCAATAGCGCATATAATGTGGCTAATATCATCAAGTCCATATTTGGAAAAAATAAAAAAGTTCTGAATCTGGATTTGGACAACACTTTATGGGGAGGAATCGTAGGAGAAGACGGCGCGGATAATATAGAAATCGGCCAGGAGACATCTCTTGGGCAGACTTATGCGGAATTCCAGATGTACATCAAACGACAAAAAGAACTTGGTGTCATCCTGACCGTAAATAGCAAAAATGAGGAAACTAATGCGATTCAGGGTTTTCTGCGTCCAGATTCTACATTAAAAAGGGACGATTTTATTGTGTTTAAGGCAAACTGGAATCCCAAGAGTCAAAATCTCGCGGAAACGGCGCATGAGTTAAGTCTGGGAACCGACAGCTTTGTTTTTGTAGATGATAATCCGGCAGAGTGTGAAAACATTCGACAAAATTTTGAAGGCCTTGGAATTGTTAATCTGGATACACCGGAGCAATATATTGTTTCCATAGACAGGGCCGGATATTTTGAAACGACTCACTTTTCTGCGGACGACATGCAGCGCAACGAGATGTATCGAGCTAATATTGCCAGAAGTCAGGCCCAGACAGATTTTAAAGATTACGGGGAATACCTTAAGTCCCTAGAGATGGAGGGCGAGATCAAACCCTTCAGCACGACTTATATGTCCCGCATTGCGCAGCTTACGAACAAGAGCAATCAATTTAATCTGACAACCCGTCGATACACGCAGGCGCAGATAGAGGAAACGGCATCTGACCCAATGAAAATTACTCTGTATGGGAAATTGGAAGACAAATTTGGCGACAACGGCGTGGTCAGCGTTGTCATAGGCTCACGGAAAGGGGAAGAACTGCATATTGATCTATGGCTCATGAGCTGTAGGGTGCTCAAACGGGACATGGAGTACGCCATGATGGACGAGTTGGTCAGTAAATGTATGGCAGCCGGGATTAAACGCATTGTGGGATATTACTATCCGACCAAGAAAAACGGTATGGTGCGGGATTTCTACGCAAACCAGGGGTTTGTTAAGGTATCGGAGGATGACATAGGGAATATTGTATGGGAATATTTGATTCCTGAAAATTATCAGAGAAAGAATAACTCGATCAGGGTCAATCAAAAATAGTCGAAATATTCTGAAGGGTATATAACAGGGCGAAATCCAAGGCATATGAGATGTTAAGGGCTTAAAAGGACTATCCTCTCATTACGCATTATCAAAAAAGGAATGAGGTGTTTGAAACCAATGAAGAATGTGCAACTTAGAAACGGTGTTTCTCTTCCGCCTATCGGAGCGGGACTGTGGAAAATAGCTGAACGGCAGTTGATGCTCCAGGTGGTGGAAAACGCCTGGCAATGCGGCTACCGACTGTTTGACTGCGCTGCGGCCTACAGTAATGAGATGGCTTTGGGAAAAGCACTTCAGGAGTTGCACTTGCCCCGGGACCAGACCATAATACAGGACAAGCTCTGGATTACCTGCTATGGATATGAGGATTCCCAGGCTGCCTGTAAGCGTTCGCTGAAAAAATTAAAGACCGATTATCTGGATGTATATCTGATGCACTGGCCTGCGTCTGTTCGGCAAGGTGATAATTGGGAGGAGGTCAATGCCGAGACATGGAGAGGGATGGAGAAACTGTATCGGGAAGGTTATGTGAGAGCAATCGGGGTATGTAATTTTAAGCTCCATCATCTGGACGCTCTGGAAAAAACGGCTGTGGTGCAGCCATTTCTCCATCAGCTAGAATGTCACCCAGGTATGCTGGACAGGAAAATGGAACAATACTGCCGCAAAAGAGAAATTCAAATACAGGCTAGCAGTCCTCTGGGGAACGGACAGCTTTTAAAGGACGCGCTCCTCTCCGAGGCTGCCACAAACAGCAATGCTACAGTTGCCCAGCTGTGCCTGAAATGGGGTATGGAGCACGGATATATTGTCCTGCCCAAGACGACCAGTCCGGTACGTTTGAAGGAAAATTTTTATTCGCAGGACATTGATTTAAGTACGAGCATAATGCAGCTTCTTGACAATGCGCCATTTTGCGGGGGGTTAGCGATAGATTCTGACGAGGTGAATGATTTTGATGGGTTATGATGAGAATGTATGCAAAGAATTGAGAAAAAAAATTTATTTGACAGCAGAACGCGGAGGGCTGGGGCATCTGGCATCCTGCTACTCCTGCCTGGAGATATTGTATGTGCTTTATATGAAAGGAATTTTAAACTGCACACGGGAAAATATGTACGATAGGAACAGAAACCGCCTTATTCTCAGCAAAGGACATGCGGGACTGGCGCTGTACTGGGTGATGAATCGAGCCGGATTATTGTCGGGGGAGGAAATCAGTACTTTCCTACAGCCCGGCTCACATGTTGGAGGCGAACCCTGCATGCGGGATCTGCCGGGGATTGAGGCCACCACAGGTTCTTTGGGACATGGTCTGTCTATGGGAGTTGGCATGGCCATGGCACAGAGGATGGACGGACTGGGTGCTAAAACTTATGTCATTCTGGGCGATGGGGAATGCGAGGAAGGAAGCGTCTGGGAAGCCGCTATGTCGGCTCCCGCATTCGCGCTGGATAACCTCACGGCAATTCTGGACTGTAATGAAATACAGAAGATGACCACAGTAGAGGGCACAATAGGGCTGACCAATTGGAAGGAAAAATGGAGTTCTTTTGGTTGGATGGTCAAAGAAGTAGACGGTCATGACATAGCCGCTCTGGAAGAGATATTACGGACGAAAAACGATTCGGGAAAGCCTCTTATGTTAATAGCCCATACGGTAAAAGGAAAAGGCGTTTCCATCATGGAAAACAATCCTTTATGGCATTTTAAATTGCCCAGCAGGAAGGAAAAAAGTTTTTTTATAGCAGAGTTGGATATTGGGGAGGAGGAGCTGGAAAATGCAGAGAGCATATTTAAGTAAGCTGCTTGAGTTGGCCGGGAAAGATGGGAATATCCTTCATCTGGTTGCGGACAGCGGCACTGGATTTGACGAAATGTTCAAACATAATTTCCCCGGGCAGATGATCAATTTCGGCATTGCTGAGGAGCATATGGTCGCTGCCGCAGCGGGGCTTGCGACTGCCGGAAAAATCCCTTTCATATATACCGCCGGGGCATTTCTGGCATATCGCTCGCTGGAGTTCATACGGGATGATATCTGCTTTCAAAACCTTAATGTTAAGATAGTCGGCATGGGGAGCGGGCTTGCATGGTGCTCTCTGGGCCCGACCCATCACACAACGGAGGACATCGCAGTTCTACGGGCTATCCCCAACCTGATGATCCTTTCGCCTGCGACTCCCGCCCAGGTCTCCCAATGCGCAGAGCTTGCGTATCGGCACAGCGGCCCTGTATATATCCGAATCGGAATGAATAATGAGAAGGAATATTTTGACGATAGTCTTGCCTTACCGGAGTCAGGCCAGAATATATTGCGGGATGGCAGTGATGTTATTATTCTTTCTACAGGAAGTATTTTGGAGAACGTACTCCTTGCAGCGGATGTACTCCAAGAGGAGAATATTTTTTCTACCATTATCAATGTTGTCCGTGCCAAGCCCTTTGATGAAACGGTTCTATTGCAGAAAGCTATGGGGTGCAAACTGGTTGTGACGGTAGAGGAACATAACATACATGGCGGATTGGGAGGCATAACCGCTGAAACATTGGCATCCAACGGGATTGGGACAAGGTTACTGCGAATTGGTCTGAATGACATATTTGCGGAGGGTTACGGGAAAACTCAGGAAACCGTGAGAGCGCAAAATGGCTTAAGCGCTGCTGGCATAGCAGAAACCATAAGGAGGAACCTGCGTGAATGAATATGTTTTTTCTGAGCTGGCTGTCGGCCATACAGAACGCTTTGAAGTAACTGTTACAAAAGAAATGGAAGACAGTTTTCGCAATATCACCGGAGATATCAATCCACTACATCAGGATGACACATTTGCGTGTCAGGCGGGGAATGGAAAGTTTAGGGGACATGTCTGTTTTGGAATGTTGACAGCATCCTTTTATTCTACACTGGCCGGTGTCTACCTTCCGGGAAAACACAGTCTGATTCATAGTCTGGATATCAAATTCCAAAAACCAGTATACGTAGGGGACAGGTTGACAGTCGCGGGTGAAATTGTGGATAAACAAGAAGGCTTGAACCTGATTCTGGTCAGGGCGGAAATTAAGAACCAAAAGTCGCAAAGTGTATCAAAGGCTGCTATAAAAGTCTTATGTTTAGAATGAAGGAGGAAAAAGGAATGACAAGAGAAGAAGCATATGAAAGGTTAAACAAGGTTTTCAGAGAGGTTTTTGACGACGAGGAGATCGTGCTGCAAGACACGACCACGGCAGATGACATTGAAGATTGGGATTCTTTTGAACACATCAATCTTGTGGTAGCTGTTGAAAGTGAATTTTCATTCAAGATTCCTATGGGAAAAGTGATCACTATGAAAAATGTAGGCGAAATGGTAGATATTATTTTAGAAATGGGAAAGTAAAGGGATTTTATTGTGATAGGGATAACATCAGGATTTTTTTTCTTATTTTTGCTGGTGGGCGGTATAATATATTATGCCGTCCCCAGAAAACAGTGGGTAATAAGTCTGGTACTTAGCTTGGTGTACTATTTTTTTGCTGCTACGCCATGGACGTTTTTGTGTCTTTTTATGGCGACAATAGTAGCTTTTTTTTCATCAAAATATATTGCGCATGACTATAACGAATCTCATTCAAAAGGAGAAAAAGCCGTCCTGTTTTTAGCGATAGTCCTCGTGATTGGGTTGTGGCTTGGTTTTGCCGGAAGAGATTTTTGGATCACCCCTGCCAATGCTATATGTACATTGCTTGGCAGAGAAGTGCCCTTTCAGGGAACACTATGGGCAGTACCCATAGGCATGGGCTATTATACTGCTCAGGTAATAAGCTATATTCTGGACTGCTATATGGGGGTGGCAAAACCGCAAACTAACTTTTTGAAACTGCTTTTATTTGTATGTTTTTTCCCGCAGCTTACTACCGGACCAATCAGCAGAGTCAGCCAATTGGAGAGTTTGTATAAGCCTCACACATTGTCCTACAGTAATATAACTTATGGTATACAAAGAATCATGTGGGGACTGGGAAAGAAAATGATACTTGCAGACAGAGCCGGTATTGTGGTAAACTCTATTTGGGGAGATTTGTCTACATACAACGGGTATTATCACTGGGTGGCGTTGCTATTGTATCCAATACAGATGTACTGTGACTTTTCGGGATGTATGGATATTGTGATCGGGTCAGCTCAGCTATTTGACATACAGTTGCCGGAAAATTTCAAGAACCCATTCTTTTCAAGGAATATTCAAGAATTTTGGCAGAGATGGCATATAACGCTGGGGAACTGGGCTAAGGATTATGTAATGTATCCGCTCTTAAAAACGCCGTTTATGGTCAAGCTTAGCAGCATTTGCAAGCATAAGTTTGGAAAACGCATGGGTAGATTTATACCGACTGCCCTCGGCTCTCTCATGGTCTGGCTTACAATGGGAGTTTGGCATGGCGGAATCAAGCATATTGTTGGAGTTAGCATATATTATTGGTTATTTTTGACACTTGGAGATTTGTTTAAGCCTGCTTTTTTAAAACTTATTTCTATACTTAGGATTAATACAGAGACATTTAGCTGGCATTTTTTTCAGTCTGCCAGAACATATTTGATATATGGTTTCGGTGCTGTTTTTTTTAGGGCGGGATCCATAAGAGAAGCGCTTGCTTTTATAAGCAGCTTATTTACAATGTTTTTTAATGGCGAATATAATCCATGGATCTGGGTGGATGGCTCTCTAAATAGCCTGGGGCTTGACTATAAAGATATGCTGGTTATGGTTTTCGCAATGTTGATCGTCCTTTTGGCTGAGTCCATGAATGAATGCATGGGTATTTCCGTGAGAACATGGATTGCCCGGCAAAATCTTGTGTTTAGATGGGGCTTGTATATAATTGGTTTCTTTGCGCTGATTACATTCGGATTATATGGTGCCGATTATAATGCTCAAGCTTTTATATATGGTGGTTTCTAAGTTCGTATATCCAAAAGATGTAAAACGGAAGGGAAATCATAATGGATGAAATCCTGCGGCAAATAATTATTAGAATTACCAAAGTGTTTAAGGCAGATATCTCGGACACTTTGGTAAATAATCTGCTACAGTTTGTGAAGTTTGGAATTGTAGGGGTGTCTAATACAGTCATAAGTTATATACTGAATATTGTCACGCTGTTTCTATTGCGCCCGTTGGAGGTGGACTGGGATTATATTGTGGCCAATCTGGTGGCTTTTATGCTTAGCGTGTTATGGTCCTTTTTTTGGAATAATCGCTATGTTTTTGTGGTGGAAAGCGGGGAGGATAGATCGATAATTAAGACATTAGTGAAAACATATATTTCATATGCCTTCACCGGAATTTTCTTAAACAATATATTGTCGTGGCTGTGGATATCTGTGTTCTATATCTCAAAATATATTGCGCCTCTGATCAATCTTATTATCAGTGTTCCCTTGAATTTTGTGATTAATAAGCTGTGGGCATTTAGGGAAAGGAAAGAATAGGAAAGGGATTCCAATTATGCAGAAAAATAACAAATTTTTGCTAAAAATAGGGGTTTTATTATCCACAACAATTGTATCGATGCTGATACTAAATGAGGTTTTTATAAAAAAAACAACGGATTACCAAGCTGTCAATTGTGAGGTAACAGAACTTCCTTACCTTGCGGAAAAATGGGACGGATTTTATGAAAAAGACCGAGATACCATTGACATGCTTTTTATTGGGACAAGCGTCGTACACACAGGAGTAGATGTCAATTATCTATACCATGAGTATGGCTTTACGTCCTATGACCTTTCGGCGGACCAGATGGCGGGCTCGAATATATATTATTTTCTGAAGGAGGCCGTAAAATATCAGTCGCCCAAGGTGATATTTGTGGATGTGCAGTCGTTATCTCATGCAGACAGTTTCCAATCGGCATCCTTACATTATAGCTATGATTACATGAGGCAGGGTATAGACAGAATCCAGGGGATAAATGAACAGCCGGTTTCTATACGGAGCGGAAATTATTTTCCGTTTATTGAGTATCACAGCCGCTGGGAGGAATTGGAAGAGACGGATTTTCAATACATGTTTCAGGATAAATTGAATATGCTGAACGGATATTTGATCTATATGGTATCAAATGATTCGCCGGTGCCGGAAGCCTATGAAAAGACTGATAAAACGCTTTCGGAATTGGGATATGGACGCACGGAGGAAACTCTGAATAAGATTGTCTCGTTTTGCCGTGAAAAGGGAGCGGAGTGTGTTTTGATCCGGACACCCCAATCCTACTCGGAAAAGCAGGCACGATACTGTGATGCCCTCCAAAAATATACGGATGAAAACAATATAGAGTTTTGGAATTTTAATAATTATTATGATGAAATAGGTATAGACTTTTCTACGGATTTTGTAGACGGACAGCACCTGAATCTTGCTGGGAGCAGAAAATTTACGGCCTTTATGGGTAAATGGATATCCGAACGGTTTGAATACACAGACCACAGAGGTGCAAAGGGGTATGAGGAGTGGGATGCCGCATATGATTACGAAAATTATCTAATACATGCTTACGAGATCCGGCGCTATTGGACTGCGCAGCAATATTTGACCAATAATGATTTTCTTTCAGATGAACTGATTTTTATATATACATATAATAACTCGACAGATATACAGAGCATTACTGGAATACCTGAGATCTCCAACAAGATCAGGAAAAAGACAAAGTCGAAAAAAACATATGTGTGTATTGTCGAAAAAGGAGAACTCTTTATGGAAATGGAACTGCCTCTGGATGAAACATGGAAAGATTATTCCTTGTTGCCGCAGGCAGAGCGTTTAATGATAGAATCGTTTGATGGAAAAATCAAAGTTTGGTTTGGGGATCGAGGAATTGAAACAGAAAGAAATAATGGTATAGTTGAATTGATCATATACGATAAAAAACTGGGGAGAATTCTGGATCACAACAAATTCGATATGAATAATAACTGCTATTTAGCGCACTTGCCGGTTGAATGAATAAATTACGGAAAGGATAAAAATGAATATGACCATGCCGACAACAGTATTGGATATTTTTGAGGACGCTGCAGCAAAGTATCCGCACAAAACAGCAATAAAGACAGTTGACAATCAGATGACATACGACTATCTTCGAGAGATTGCCATGCGGCTGGGATATGCCCTTTACAGGGAAACTGGTGAAAAGAGAAATGTTCCCATCGTTATTTTTATTGATAAGGGATGCAAGTGCTTAGCGACAATGCTAGGCGTACTCTACAGTGGTAATTGTTATGTGCCAATGGACATAAAGACGCCTGTTGAAAGACTGCGTTCTATTTTGGCGACTCTGGGAACTAACTTGTTGATTACCACGGTGGGGGAAAAGGAAAAACTGGAGAAAATGGGCTATGACGGCAGCGTACTGATATATGAGCAGATGCTGGACGCATGCCCTCCGGATGCGGAAATGACTGCCGTTTTGAGGGAAATCCAAAGAACCGTAACAGATATGGATTTAATGTATATCCTTTTCACATCAGGTTCCACCGGGATTCCCAAGGGAGTCGCCATCCAACATAGGTCAGTGTTGGACTATGTGCAGGCTTTTACTGCGGAGGTTCCCATATCAGAAGATGATACCGTAGGCAATCAAGTGCCCTTTTATGTCGACATGTCACTTAAAGATATATATATGAGCTTGAAGGTGGGCGCAACCATTTGTGTCATACCTCAGAAATACTTCATGACGCCAAAAAAAATGTTGGAGTATCTGGAAGAAAACCATGTAACAATGCTTCAGTGGGTTCCCACAGCTTATAATATGGTAGCCCGGCTGGACGCATTGAACCGGATAAGGCCTTCCGGGTTGCAAAAGTTTCTTTTCTCAGGTGAGGGAATGCCTATTCCGGTGTACAGCTATTGGAGACGCCATTACCCGGATGCGGTATATATACAGCAGTATGGGCCGACGGAAATCACAGGTGCCTGCACCACATATATGGTAACAAGAGAATATGGATCGGACGAGACGATTCCCATTGGAAAACCTTTTAAAAACACAAGCATACTATTGCTTGATGAGGAGGATAAAGAAGTCACAACAGCCATGGTTGGAATACCGGGAGAAATATGCGTGTCGGGGACATGTCTGGCAGCCGGGTATTACAATAACAGAGAAAAGACAGAGGAAGTGTTTGTGCAGAATCCGTTGGTACAAGCCTATCCGTGCAGAATATACCGTACCGGAGATCTGGCAAAATGGGATGCCGAAGGAAATCTGGTTTTCGTTTCCCGCAAAGACTACCAGATCAAGCACGGTGGTCGAAGGGTTGAACTCGGCGAGATAGAGACGGCTGTTTACTCCGTCCCCGTGATTAAAGAATGCTGCTGTGTACATAATGCTCCAGAAGATATTATAGTGCTCTATTATGCAGGGGAAATAGACGAAAAGGACTTAAGAACAATGGTCAAGGAAAAGCTGCCGCAGTACATGATACCCGCCCAATATATCAAGCGTAGTGAACTGCCCAAGCTTGCGAACGGCAAATTGGACCGCAAGCAGATGACAGCAATGGCCTGTGAGGAGAAATGAGGTAAAAGAATTGCAAAAAAGCAAATATGATGACATTGTGTTGATTGGATTCGGAAGTATATACAAAAGCCTTCTTAAGTATTTGATCAGTGTCAAAGAACAGTGGGGATTCCGGCTGACTGTCATTGAGCATGAGTTTTATCCGACATCCCGAATCCAGAGTGTATGCGAGGAGTCTGGAATCAGCTATCGCAGGCTGCAGGAGAGAAAGGAAGTGCTTTCATTTCTGCTTGAATTCAATATGTCTACATTGATTGTCAGTGCCGGAAATAAGTACTTGTTTCCCAAAATACTGATAGAAAAGGAAAATGTTACAGTTATTAATTTCCACAATGCGTTATTGCCTGCTTATCCGGGCAGAAACGCTCCATCATGGGCTATTTATAATGAGGAAAAACACGTTGGCGCAACATGGCATATGGTTACGGCGGATGTAGATGCAGGCGCAATATTATGGCAGAAATCCTGTGAACTGTCATCGGACAGTAAGGCATATGAGGCCGCAAAGGCGATTATGGAGCTGGCTTATCAGGGGTTTGTGGAAATTGCTGAATCGCTATTTACGGGCACAATAGAGGCAATCCCACAAAATGTAAATGTGTCAGAGCGACGAATATATTATGCTAAAGATGTTCCAGGCAACGGCATTGTAAGGCTTACAGATTCTCCGGAGTATATTTACAGAGTATTGCGTGCTACGGATTTTGGCTTAAATCCCATTTTCCCCAAGGTGAAAATTGTGGTAGAAAATGAAGAGGTCTGTACAGTTCGGAAATACAAAAAAGAGGCTATCACAGAAAAGGCTAATGAACCGTCAAAAATATATTATCTGAAATTAGACGATAGCTATGTATTAAGACTGGATGTGGAAAAAGACTAACTGGCGCGTTGCAACAGGATTACAGTAAACGACATAACAAATTTAGTTAATTATAAAATAAACATGAAAGGTAGGAGAAAGACATGGAAGAATTATTGAAAGTACTATTGGGAGTGAGACCGGACGTTGATTTTAAAAATGAAAAGAAACTGATTGATGATGAGCTGCTGGATTCCTTTGACATTATAGCCATTGTGAACGGATTGAACGAAGCCTTTGAGATAGAAATTGATATAGACGATCTCGAGCCGGAAAATTTCAATACGGTTGAGGCAATGTACGAACTTGTAAACAGGCTGCAAAATGAGGAGTAAGTAAAATGTCAATCACATCCATAACGTTTTTGCTATTTGTATTAGCCCTTGTTGTGGTATACTATATCGCTCCGCTAAAAACAAGATGGGTCTGGCTGCTGATATGCAGCGTTTTCTTTTACGTCTCATATGACTGGACATTGAGTCTTTGGATATTGGGAATAGCTCTGCTTATATATGTGGCGGGGCTTATTCTTCAGGCATATAATGACAGATATGATTTATTGCTGCAAGAGAAAAAGGGAACCGAGAAAAAGGAGCTGAAAAAGAAAGCAAAGCGTAAAAAGAATGTGATTTCTTCGATATTTGTGCTAATCATTGCCGCAATCTGGGTAGGATTTAAGTTTGACCCAAATTCATCCATAATTGTGCCTCTTGGCCTTTCCTTTTTAGCTTTGATCGCTATCAGCTATATCGTAGACGTAAAACGGGAAAAAGTACGGGCACAGCGGAATTTTTTCAAACTACTGTTATGGTTTATCTTTTTCCCACAAACTATTCAGGGGCCAATTGTCAGATATGCGGACACGTCAGAACAGCTATTTGCTGGGAATAGATTTGAAGAAAAAAACTTTGTTTTTGGAGCCGAGCTTGCAGTGTGGGGATATTTTAAAAAGCTGTTGATCGCAAACTATGCCAACGTTATCGTTACCACGATTTTTGCGAGCAGGCACCTCGGCTTGGAGTATGTATTTGGAATCGTGCTGTATGCCCTGCAGATATACTGTGATTTTTCCGGAGGCATAGATATTGTTTGCGGAGTGGCGCAGATGTTGGGGATTAAGCTCCCGGAAAATTTCAAACGGCCCTATTTTTCAAGAAGTATCGAAGAGTACTGGAGGCGGTGGCATGTAACACTTGGCGCCTGGTTCAGGGATTATATTTTCATACCCCTTTCCATCTCCGGCTTGGCAAACAGAATGGGAAAAACTACTCGAAAAATTTTTGGGGCTAAACTGGGAAACATGATACCTACATACTGCGCGCTGATAATTGTCTGGTCTGCGAATGGCATATGGCATGGCGCAGGCATTAACTATTTTCTTTATGGATTTTATAATGGAATTTTGATTACTCTAGGTATGCAGTTTGGAGGGAAGGCCGCCACATTTGCGGAAAAAATATTGAAGGTAAACCGGAACGCTTTCAGTTGGAAGTTATTTCAGGTGCTGCGTACATTTACTCTGGTGTGCTTTGGGAGAATTCTCTTTAAAGCCAACACTTTTGCTGGCGCATTGGATATATATAAGGATATGCTTACGCATTTTAACCCATGGATATTCTTTGATGACAGCCTATATACTTACGGACTGAGCGCAAAACAGTTACATGTACTCTTATATGCCACCATCGTTCTCATAGTAGTCAGCATTTTCCAGGAGCTGCTGCGGAAGAAAGACACTTATTTAAGGGAAACAATTGCAGGTCAAAATTTGGTATTTCGGTTCTTGTTATGCTTTGGAGCATTGATGATTATTTTCATTTTCGGAATGTATGGCCCCGGATATAATGCTGGAGATTTTATTTATATGAAATACTGAGTTTTTACGGAAACTTCAGACCTTGATATGTTTAAGTGGCAGATGCCATTATGAACGCATCTGCCGGCAACATATAAATTTGCACATCGGAAAAATGGATTTCCATGATTAGCAGACAAGCCCATTGGGCAGTTCGCGAAGAAATATATTTGACTGCTTTGAAAAAAATATATTACCACATCTTCCGGAACTGCCCTGGTGTTGTCCCCTCTATCTTCTTGAAAATACGGGAGAAATAGTTTGCATCGCTCATCCCGCATTCGTGGCTGATCTCTTCGATGGAGGAGTCTGTAAAACGCAGATGATTTTTTGCTTGGGTAATCCTTATTTTTAATAAGTATTGGGTTATAGAGTCACCAAATTTCTCACGGAAAATCCGCGAGAGGTAAAATTTGTTTATAAAGAATTTTCTGGAGAGAAAGTCCAAAGTGATTTTCTCGGTATAATGTGTCTCAAGATAATTCTTGATATCTAGCAGAATTTGGTTGCTGTGTTCAGAGTATGAGACAGCGTTCATATTTTCATGCTCGCGGAGAAGAACCGAAACCAGTGTTGCAAGGTTACTGTAGATTTCCATCTCTGCTGGAGCGGCGGATGAGTTTACACAATAAAAGATTTGTTTCCACAGTTGTATGAAAACCTCTGTATTATTGCTCCTGAAAACAGGGTCTTCTCCTGATTCAAGAAATTTTTCATAGATGCCGTCCATATTTGGGCCGAAAAAATGGATCCATTTTAACGTCCATAGGTCTTTGGAAGAGCAATGGGAGTATGTCCTGCGGCAATCGATAAACACGCAGTCGTCTTTAGAGAGCTGATAGGTTCTATTCTGGTACGTAAGAGTACCGCTGCCCTTTGTGACAATAAAAAACAGGTACGAAGAGAGATTTTCTCGGGCGCTTACGTGAGGCTGCTGCGCTTTGGATTCTCCAATCTCCTGAAGATATAACAAATTTTCTTTTGCAAAGCTTGAAGCAGTATACATGGATCGTGTGATCGTTGCATCTTTTCCGTGATATATGGAATCATTCATTATGCATCTCCTCCATAAAAATCGATAAACTATGTTTTCAAGATTACTATAACACAAAAGTCAATTTTGTGCTATAAATATGCAATTTCTACACTTGTTATTTATTGAAAAAATAATTAAGATAATAAGGAGCTATTTGGGAAAAATATACTGTGTACCAAAGAAAGGAATGGAAAAAGCTATGAAAAAAGCTTTAATTACGGGAATAACAGGTCAGGATGGTTCGTATCTGGCGGAGTTTCTTTTAGAAAAGGGATATGAGGTGCATGGTGTTGTTAGGAGGGCCTCCATTTCTAATACCGCGCGTATCGATCATTTGATTGCGGCCAATGCGGTCACATTGCACGACGGGGATCTGTCCGATTCTTCCTCTCTGGTAAATATCATAGGAAAGGTGCAGCCCGACGAAATATATAATCTGGCAGCGCAGTCGCATGTACAGGTGTCCTTTGATGTGCCGGAGTACTCTGGAGACGTCGATGCGATCGGCGTATTGCGTATTTTGGAGGCGGTAAGAATTTTGGGTCTTGCGAAGAAGACTAGGATTTACCAGGCATCCACGTCTGAGTTGTACGGCAAGGTGGAGGAAGTTCCGCAGAAAGAAACTACACCTTTTCATCCGTACAGCCCCTATGCCGTTGCGAAACAGTATGGTTTTTGGATCACCAAGGAGTATCGTGAGGCATATGGAATGTTTGCGGTAAACGGTATTCTGTTTAATCATGAATCTGAGCGCAGAGGAGAGAATTTCGTGACAAGAAAGATCACCTTGGCGGCCGGTCGTATTGCGGAGGGATTACAGGACCATCTGGAACTGGGCAATCTTGACTCGCTGCGTGACTGGGGATACGCAAAGGATTATGTGGAATGTATGTGGCTGATCTTGCAGCATGAGACTCCGGAGGATTTTGTCATTGCAACAGGGGAACAGCATACGGTCAGGGACTTTACCGAAAGGGCCTTTAAAGCTAATGGAATAAACATTAGATGGGAAGGTACAGGGATTGACGAGAAAGGATATGATGTGGCGACCGGGAAAATGCTTGTTTGCGTAAATCCTGCGTGGTTTCGCCCTACCGACGTGGACAATCTGTGGGGGGATCCTACAAAGGCGAAGACCGTTCTTGGATGGAATCCTCAAAAGACAAGCTACGAAGAGTTGATCTGTATTATGGCAGAACATGACAGGCAGCTTGCGAAGAGGGAAGCGGCATGGAGGAGAAGAAAATGATAATTCCGTTTATTTACAATTTGGAAACCCTCAGTGACTATGAACATATTTCGGTGTTTTACTTTTACTTAATGATGGTAAAGCAAGAAGGGGGAGCAATGGTCGCCCATGAGAGATATTTTATGGATGTGGAAGAGTTCTACGCAAAGATTTTGAGCAGGGAACAACTGAGAGGTACGGCGGAATTCCTTGAGTTTGATATGCCGGAGCAAAGTGATATGGAAAAAATTGGGAAATATTCGATATCACAGAAATTTGAAGATGAAATGATAATGCAATTTGAAAGCCGGATGGACTGCTGGACATATTTGTTAAGCAAAGAATTTGAACCGCTGACAAATATTATAGATGAAATTTTCGGCGTTATTGAGCAAGATTATGGTGAAAGTATTGAGGCGGTATTATGCTTTTATGAACCGGTTTCTCTTCGCCGGGTGGCAGAGAGAAGGGGAATCAAGGTTATACATCAGGAAGGGACTACTTTTCGGACTCCTTTTTACCGTATGGCAGGCTATTTTGATTTTAAAGAGGGCTACGGCCGAGGAGAATTGGAAGAAAGGTATTATAAATTCAAGGAAGAAATTAAAGGTGGAAATGTATGTTTATTTAGTGCAAAAGAAATATGTGCATTATTTATGACTGGTCAGGGATTAAGTCAGTTTCATCTGTTTGATTCAGAACCGCAATTTGAACTCGGAATTGGTATAACAGACTATAGCCTTGGAGTTAATTTAAAAAACACTCTGATTAACATGGAGGAAATACTGCTGGAAGCTAGAAAAAACTATCCTATAGATCAGATTACAACAAGAAGTCGTTACCGCGTTACAGGGTGTGATGACGATTCGCCCTCGTCCTTTCATTTTGTGTTGAAGTGTAAGAGGGTTGCGGCGTTGAGATCTAATATGTCTTTTGAAACCATGTTATTAGGAAGAACGGCGTGTATATATGGTGATTCCCTATTTGCGTTTATGGGAAATAAAGGAATATCGGATACAGCGGAAAAGGAAGTACCGTTGGATTTTATTAATTATACGACTTTCGGCTATTTTGTGCCATGGGAAATGCTTCGTAATGTGGAGTATATCCGATGGAGGCTTTCTATGCCCTCAGAACTGGAAATATATGAAAGAAATATGGAGTATTATCTGTCACAAAGAGGATTGGAGACCGACAAGGTTTTTGAACAAGAATCGGACATACGTTTGCAATATATATTGGAAAATCAAAATGTAAAAGCGGATAAGGAATATAGTGTAAAGAAAAGTTCTTCTTTGAAAGATGCATACGATGTTTTGCATGAAGAACATGCATTATTATCCCAAAGTTATGAAAAACTGTTAGCTGGATATATTCAACTGCAGGAGGAGCATGGGAATGCATGCAAGAACTATGAAAAATTGCTAGCCGGATATACTCAATTGTCGAAAGAACACCAAACCACAGCCCAAAGTTATGAGGAATTGCTGACTCGATTTACACAGCTTCAGAAAGAATATGCAGATATTTTGAAGATGGCCTAGAGTGTCAGAAGAGTTAGTCAGAGCAATTTATTGTCCATTATTGCGATGAATGTCAACCGCTTGACAGGTATTATTTTATGCTGTATGGTGAGATTAATCTTTTCAAGGTGTAGGTGGCAGAAAAGAAAAGTTATAAAACAAAGATTAAATTGTGTATAATTTATAGGCATATATAAAAAGGAACGTGGAATGCAGAATGATTGGCTTATTGTTGGAAACAATTTCCTGCTTGGCAACAGGATAATAAAAATATTTAAAAGAAAATATAAAGCTATTGGTGTGTCTTATAAGGAAATGTTTGAACCAGAGAGAGTCATAGGGTTATCCCTTTATGAGAAGATAGGGGGGGCATTGATTGAGTCCGAGTGTCTGGTAGCGGGCAATAATATGGATGCCATGCGAGATAGCATTGAAAAATTGATTAAGTTTTGCCATGAGAGAAAATTAAAATGCGTGTTTGTACAAGTGCAGAATCCTACCGACTGTGATGTCAGTTCGGATTTGTATCAGCGATATTGCATAGCTTGTGAGAGTATCGCAAAAATGGTAGAAACAGTATTTGTGGTTCATTCAGTATATGAAGATGGCAGTAATCTGAAAATACAGGAAAAAGGCAGAGATTCCCATTGTGCAGATGTGGTGGCGTTGTTTATTGAGAAAAATATAGATCGACATGGGAGAGTACCTGTTTGTAACAATATTGGTATTGACGAGCAGGAAGTAATAAAGCACCAAAGCAGGTGCGCGTTTAAGCTGATTTATGAGCTGAAACCACAATGTTTTTTTTATGAAAAACGCGTCGCAGAGATAAGGTTTCAGATGGGAGAAAGTCTGGCAAAAGTTGTTCCACATCAAGTGGTGACGCGACTTGACTGCGTTTGCCCTGTTCCTAAAACAGGAATGTATTATGCGATGGGATTGGCGCATGGGTTAAAGTGTTCTTATGTGCAGGCGTTACTAAAAACAGATGGGGAGGAACGTTCTTTTCAGATAGAAAACCCAGATAAGAGGAAACAATTTTTATGGTCAAAGCTACAACCAATCAGTGAACTTATTCAGGGTAAAACTTTGGCTGTAGTAGATGAAGCAATTTTTACCGGCGCAACATTAAAGGCTGTTGTGGAGATGTTGCATGCATGTGGGGCAAAAGGCATCTATTTATGCATTCCGACTTCAAAATGCCGCAATCATTGCAATTATTTAGTTCAGCCTCCGCGACCTATGCTTCTGGAATATGTTCGTGACACTATGCTGGAGGAGTATTTTAATGTGGATGGAATTTTTTTTCAAAATGATGAGGTGTTTAAACAATATATTAATGGTATAAATGGACAGATGTGCAGTGAGTGCTTTGGGGGAGGCGGTTATGATGAGCGAAAACGGTAATGTTGTTACTGCAGTGGTGCCCGTGCGAAAGGAAAACACGCGTTTGGTCGACAAGAACACGCTGCCTTTTGGGGAGAGTAACCTTTTGTTTCATAAGCTGCGGCAGTTGAAAGGGGTGAAGTATATTGACAGGATAGTAGTGTCTTCGGAGGATGAAGATATTTTAAGTATGGCTGAAAAGGCAGGAGTACAGGTGTTGAAAAGGCCGCAGGAGTATGCGGATAGAAGTAATCCTTTTGGAAGATTTGTAGAGTATATCTGTAATCAGATAAATGGACAACATGTGTTATGGGCATGTGTTACGGCGCCTTTTGTTGAGAGTGATATGTATGAGGAGGCAATTACGACATACTTTGAAAAACTGGATGAAGGGTATGATTCCCTGATATCCGTGTTGAGATTAAAACGATTTATTCTGGATGAAAATGGTGCGGTCAATTTTAGACGAGGACTTCAACATAAAAATTCGGAAGAATTGCCTAATCTATATCTATATACAAACGGTATCGTATTGGCGCCGAGAGAAAAGATGATAGAATGGAAATATAATTGGGGATATATCCCCTATCGCTATGAGATTGATAAAAAGGCGGGAATAGATATCAGTGATTCCTATGATTATCATGTGGCCTGTTTGCTTGAGGGGGAAAACAAATGAATGTCACATTATTAGACTGTACTCTTCGGGATGGTGGACATGTCAATAATGCTAAGTTTGGGAGCGAAAAGATACGCGGTATTATTCGCGGACTGACAGCAGCCGGAATGGATTATATCGAACTTGGATTCCTTAAGGATGGACAGTTTAGTCCGGACCAGGCTCTATATAATGATGTGACGGAAATCTATCCGTATCTGCCGAATACTGCAGGAAAAAGCCAGTATACGGTGATGGTTAGGCCTGATTGGTATGATATCGGACAGCTTTCTGATTCAGAAGGCAGGATAGAGATCATACGTTTTGCGTTTTACTATAGGGATATAGAATTGACAAGGAAGTACGCGCGGATTACCAATGGGAAGGGGTACAGGTTCATATGTAATCCCGTCAATATAATGGGGTATTCCGATACGAAATTACAGGAGTTGGTTAGGCAGATTAACGATATTCATCCGGAGCAATTGACTATGGTGGATACCTATGGTTCCATGACGATTAAGGATTTGCATCGTATTTATGATATCATAGAAAACAGGCTTGACCATGATATACGAATAGGTTTGCATTTACATGAGAATCAATCGCTTGCTTTTGGCCTTGCGCAGGAATTTTTGCGGATTAAGGACAATGACAGAGATGCGGTAATAGACGGCTCGTTATTGGGAATGGGGCGTATTCCTGGAAATCTGTGTATAGAGATTCTCGCAGGTTTTATGAATGATCAATATGGCTACAGTTATGACAATGATCTTCTCTATGAAATGATTGGGAAATACATTGAGCCAATCAAGAGAGAAATACCGTGGGGATATTCCCCGGCATATTTTATGACGGCACGGCTAAACATGCACCGTTCTTATGCGGAGTTCCTTTTAAAGAAGGAGGAATTTAGTTTATATGACATCAGTCAAATATTGAAAAGTGTTGATATAGCTATGAGAAGTGAATTTCATAGCGGGCATTTAGAGGAAAAATGTGAGGAATATCGGCGGAGGAGAACAGATGGAAAATGAGTTTACAATCACAGCGGTAATTCCGGTAAAAGGAGATAGTTCTCGACTGAAAAATAAAAATATTTCGCCCTTTGGAGATTCTAATCTGTTGATTCATAAAATACAGCAGTTAAAGCAGGTGGAGGAACTTGTGCGGATTATTGTATCATCGGATTCTGAGAAGAGGGTGCAGAAACAATCAAACGTCCTAAACAATATGCGGATGAATCCCAGCCTTTCGGTTGTTTTTTGGAGTATATTTGTGATATGATCAATACAGAGCATTTAATGTGGGCATGCTGTACATCACCTATGGCAGAGCCTGATTTATATAGGAAAGCGATTAGAAAATATGGGGAGGCGACATGATGAAGATTGTTGCAATCATTCCTGCGAGGTATGCTTCCACGAGACTGCCTGGAAAACCTCTTAAAGATATCTGCGGAAAACCTATGGTATGGTGGGTCTACAGTAAAGTTAAGTCAATAAAAGGCATAAATCAGGCATACGTTGCCACGGATGATGAACGGATATATAAGATATGCCGGGATTACAATATTGATGTAGTAATGACTGCAAATACCCATCCGACGGCAATTCACCGGCTATATGAGGTCTCGGAGGCCATTGAGGGGGATGTATACCTACAGGTCAATGGTGACGAACCGCTTATTAGCGAAAGGATATTATCAAAATTTGTGCAAGAGATTAGAAAGGTTTCTTTAGAAGGAGCGTGCGGTATGAATGCCATTGCTGCCGTGAATGATCCGGTGCAGGTGATGGATCCTGCGAATATTAAGATGGTCTTTAATAAGGAGTTTGAATGTTGTTATATGTCGCGAGCGCCCATTCCCTTTCCATTTAAGTCATTGGACTATCAATATTATAAACATGTTGGCTTGATAGCGTATACAAAGGAGATGTTGCACTTTTTTACCGTGACTTCACCGGGATATTTTGAGCGGGTCGAAGGCATTGATCTTTTAAGATTTATTGATTATGGGAAAAAACTTCAACTGATAGATGTAGGACAATGCGAGACGTTGTCTGTTGATACGGAGAAAGATCTGGAGGAGGTGAGAAGAAAAATGGAGTGGGAGTCAATATCATGCTAAAAAATACAATATTAGTACTTACTCCATGTAGTAAAAGTTATTGAAATAATAAAGGCACATTAAAAAATAAGAAAGAAGGTCAAAGATGAAAAAGGCATTAATTACGGGAATAACAGGTCAGGATGGTTCGTATCTGGCAGAGTTTCTTTTAGAAAAGGGATATGAGGTGCATGGTGTTGTTAGGAGGGCCTCCATTTCTAATACCGCGCGTATCGATCATTTGATTGCGGCCAATGCGGTCACATTGCACGACGGGGATCTGTCCGATTCTTCCTCTCTGGTAAATATCATAGGAAAGGTGCAGCCCGACGAAATATATAATCTGGCGGCGCAGTCGCATGTGCAGGTGTCCTTTGATGTTCCGGAGTACTCAGGGGACGTCGATGCGATCGGCGTATTGCGTATTTTGGAGGCGGTAAGGATTTTGGGACTGGCGAAGAAGACCAGGATCTATCAGGCATCCACGTCTGAGTTGTACGGCAGGGTGGAGGAGGTTCCGCAGAAGGAAACTACGCCTTTTCATCCGTACAGCCCCTATGCCGTCGCGAAACAGTATGGCTTTTGGATCACCAAGGAGTATCGTGAGGCATATGGAATGTTTGCCGTAAATGGTATTTTGTTTAATCATGAATCCGAGCGCAGAGGAGAGAACTTCGTGACAAGAAAGATTACCTTGGCGGCCGGTCGTATTGCGGAGGGATTACAGGATCATCTGGAACTGGGCAATCTTGACTCGCTGCGTGACTGGGGATACGCAAAGGATTATGTGGAATGTATGTGGCTGATCTTGCAGCATGAGACTCCGGAGGATTTTGTCATTGCAACAGGAGAGCAGCATACAGTCAGGGACTTTACTGAAAGGGCATTTAAGGTCAATGGAATAAATATCCGATGGGAAGGTACAGGGATTGACGAGAAAGGATATGACGCGGCAACCGGGAAAATGCTTGTGAGTGTGAATCCTGCGTGGTTTCGCCCTACCGATGTGGACAATCTGTGGGGGGATCCTACAAAGGCAAAGACCATTCTTGGATGGAATCCGCAAAAGACAAGCTACGAAGAATTGATTCGTATTATGGCGAAACATGACAGGCAGCTTGCAAAGAAGGAAGCTGCAGTGAAGAAAGCTTTAGAGGAAGTATAATAAATGGAAAAAAATGATAAAATTATTGTGACGAGCTTTGACGCGATGATATGTACTGCCGTTATGAATGTATTACATCGCCAGGGGTTTGAAAATGTAATTGATATTAAGCGGGAGCAGGTAGATTTATGCCGTCAGGAAGAGGTGGAACACTTTTTTGAGGCGGAGAAACCGGACTATGTTTTTTTGACAGCGGCTATAGCTGGTGGGCTTGCGGAAAATCAGGAGCATTTGGCAGATTTCTTTTATCAAAATATGATCGTTGAGATGAATATCATTCACTCGGCATGGAAGAACGGATGTCAACGGTTATTATTTATCGGTTCATCCAGTATTTATCCCAAGATGGTGCTGCAGCGGGAGCATGGAGTGGAAGGAGAGGACCTTGAGAAGACGAAAGAGGCGAATGCTCTGGCAAAATTCTCTGGGTTGAAATATTGTGAATTCCTCAACAAGCAGTATGGTACGAATTATATTTCGGTTATTCCCACGAATGTCTATGGACCCAAAGATAATTTCTATATCGAGAAGGGGCGTGTAATCCCAGCATTTATCAGCAAGTTTCACGAGGCAAAGGCTGATAAATGCCCGGAAGTTACCTGCTGGGGAACGGGGACGGCGTTGCGAGATTTTCTGTATGTAGAGGATCTGGCGGAGGCCTGCGTTTTTCTGATGCAGCATTATTCTCAGGGCGGTACGGTTAATGTGGGCACCGGAAGAGAGGTGAGTATTAAGAATCTGGCGGATATCATAGCTCAGGCAGTGGGCTATGAAGGTGACATTCGCTGGGATGAGACAAAGCCGGATGGTTTGCCCAGAGTAGCGCTGGATATTTCCCAGATCAATGAATTGGGGTGGAAAGCGTCAATGGATCTGGAGGAAGGCATACGGAAGACTTACGCAGATTTTTTGGGGGATAATTCATGAACATAATTTTACTTTCAGGCGGCTCGGGGAAACGTCTCTGGCCTCTGTCCAACGATATCAGGAGCAAGCAGTTTATCAAGCTCTTTAAAGATGAGAACGGGGAATACGAATCCATGGTTCAGCGAATGTATCGCCAGATTATTGCCGTGGACGCGCAGGCAAAGGTGACGATTGCCACCAGCAAGACACAGGTCTCAGCAATCCATAATCAGTTGGGAGACGGCGTGGGCATCAGCGTGGAACCCTGCCGAAGAGATACTTTCCCGGCCATCGCTCTGGCGACGGCATATCTTCATGATAAGCAGGGGATGTCGGAGGATGAGGCAGTGGTGGTGTGCCCGGTGGATCCCTATGTGGAGCAGGATTATTTTGAGGCTTTGAAGGGATTGGGAGAACTGGCGGCTAAAGGGGAGGCCAATCTGGTACTTATGGGAATTGAGCCCACTTATCCCAGCGAGAAGTATGGGTATATTATACCCCGGAGCAAAGATAATCCCGGCGAGGTTAAAAACTTTAAGGAGAAACCGGACAAGGAGACCGCAGAAACCTATATTGCCCAGGGCGCTCTCTGGAACGGAGGTATCTTTGCCTATAAACTGGGGTATGTTTTAGAGAAGGCTCATGAGTTGATTGATTTTACGGATTATGAAGATTTGTATCAAAAGTATGAAACGTTGAAAAAAATCAGTTTTGACTACGCCGTGGTAGAGAAGGAAAGTAAGATTCAGGTTCTGCGTTTTAGTGGACAGTGGAAGGATCTGGGGACTTGGAATACTCTCACGGAGGCGATGATCGAGGATGCCATCGGCAATGTTATTCACAATGACACCTGTGAAAATGTCCATGTTGTAAACGAGTTGGATATGCCGATTTTGTGTATGGGACTTAAGGATGTGATTGTCTCTGCCAGCCCGGAGGGTATACTTGTGGCGGATAAGGAGCAGTCGTCCTATATCAAACCGTTTGTGGATAAGCTTAATAATCAAATCATGTTTGCGGAAAAATCCTGGGGAAGTTTTCAGGTTCTGGATGTGACTCTGGATAGCATGACTATCAAAGTGACCTTGAATCCGGGGCATAAAATGAATTACCATAGTCATAAATATCGGGATGAGACTTGGAATGTCATTGCTGGAAAAGGAACGGTGATTATAGACGGTGTAAAGAAACCGGTCCAGGCGGGCGATGTGGTCACAATGCAGGCAGGTTGTAAACATACTATCATTGCCGAGACGGAGCTGAAGGTGATAGAGGTACAGCTGGGTAAAGAGATCAGTATCCAGGACAAGGAGAAGTTCCCGCTGGAAGAATTTTAGGAGGACTAATGTCCCTGCATCTCCATCTGAATTGGAGCTGCAGGGACATTTTGATGAATTCTTGAATGGCGATTCTAGCCGTAATTTATTTTTGATTTAGCTGGTCTGCGTTACAGGTCAGATTCCAGTTCCGATGCTGTTTGTCATAATTAAGCACATAGGCAGTAGTGATTTGGCCCTTTTTCACATGTTGTGAGATATCTTCGATAAATTCAGATTCGCCCCATTTGGAAACATGGATAGCTCCAT
The DNA here is from genome assembly GCA_964383805.1 of uncultured Acetatifactor sp. Taxonomy (GTDB): domain Bacteria; phylum Bacillota; class Clostridia; order Lachnospirales; family Lachnospiraceae; genus Acetatifactor. The sequence goes on along the minus strand of CAYLIM010000001.1, from coordinate 2,853 downwards.
TGTGTTTCTTGTTGTTGTACATAAAGGTAACATATACGAAAGATTTGTTTGAACGGACAATTTCACATTCAAGAGGGTTTGCCATTATTTCATATATATTTATTCCATCGGTCATGATTTGCTCAAGACCTAGGACTGGTCTTAATGCTCGATGGATAATATAAGAAAGCCGACGATTTCCCGTTGGATAAGGGTCGCCTAAGTGATTCCAGGAAGTTTTGTCAATGGCGAAATTCTCACAGCCAACAATACCAAAACGATAAAGGTTGGATAATAACTTTTCTATATCATCGAAAACGGGATCTCCTTTATAATTTTCTGAAATGTGCTGCTCGTATTCTTCAAAAGAGAAACTTATTTTAAACTCCCGGAGACTCGAAAAAATTAAGTCAATATCCGTAGGGGTGTATACAAGTCCCATTTCTTCTCCAATTTCTTCTTTGCTTTGGTTGGAATATTCCTCCAAAACGCTTATAAGTAACCTTTCCGTATAAGAATGTTCGTCTTTTGCGAAATCTTTTGCGACTGACATAAAGCGAACGATATCCCTGGGCTTATTCCAAGTGCGGTTTAGAATAAATTCAATGGTATCGTCTGTGCCGATAGAGGACGGAAACCATGTTCTTCGTATATCTAAATTGTTAACCTCGTTCTGTAGTTGATAAGCATTTGCTATTTTTCGTAGCCAAATACCAAACAAAGGGCTATTAATACCCTTGTCGTATTTATTGCGCCAGTCGATGGTGACTTTATAGCTACCTATTTTTTTGTTTAGTTCATCGCCGCATAAATGGCGTGCGATAGCCGCCAGGATTTCTGAACGGACAGATAGAGCAATCATTGTATTTTTGTATGACGCATCTTTAAATTGGCGATTGAGGGACCAAGTAACTTCTATCCAATCGCGGATCATGCGAAGGTCTCGCATAAAGCAGGGAGCTGCATAATATGTCTCTAACTCATCAATGAATATGAAATACTTAGTATCTGTTCGGGATAATCGGGACAAAAGGTATTCTGCAATTTGGATTGCCTTATCAAAATCTGCCAGTTCTATCTGTGTAGCGTCATGTAATTCAACCTGTTCTTCTGAAACGGACCAGCCTATTACATTTTTTTTCGACAACGAATTGCTTGGGAATTGTTTTCAGCATGGAAAGCCGATCTTTAATTCCGATTTCGGCGGTGTTTGACAAGCGAAGAATTAAATCCTCGAATGCATTCCAATTGGTATCCTTTTCAAAAAAAATGTAATTATTATTGTGGTTGTCGGAAACAATTTTTAAAAAAATAATTAATTTCCATATGTTTTGAAAATTAATCAAAGAATCTGTTTCTGTATCGCGTATATCTAGTGTTTCAATTCTTTTTCTCTCAAAGGACTCAATTTTAAATTTCTGTTCAGGCGAGTACCCTGTTTTGAATAATATGGTAGAGCAGACGGCCTTGGGGTCTTCTTCGGTAATCTGGTCGCTTAGATAAAGCATAAGTGCTGTTTTTCCTGTTCCTTTATTCCCGTCTATATAAAACTTTTCACCCTTTAATATGGACTCGATAATACGTCCATTGGGAAAAATCATGTAGGAATCCTTAAACAAGTTAATGTCGTCATAGCGTGCATCTACGGAACCTACGGGAATACTTGAAATGGGCATACTCTGTTGTACAGTTGTAATTTCTTTAGTATCCATATTGCTCTCTCCTTGCAGTTTTATAAAAGTAGTGATACAATACTTACAATATAACATATCAAAAGAAGAAAGGCAATGATATATGAAAAGAAATGAAAATAGGATTTTTATCATATTAAGCATAGGCGCCATTATATCACTTTTTTTCATAACAAGGGAATGCTCTTACCAACTTATTTGGAACACGGCTATCATGCGCTGGCTTTTTACTTCTCAAAGTAAGGAAAGATTGATGTCCAATATTGCGTTTAGCTATGTTGCAGCATATATATTCTATATCATGCAAGTGTATGTACCCAAAATACTGAATAGGAAAAAGATATATGGAATATTGAACTCAAAGATAGAGGAGTTTGCAATTAAAATATCTGAGCTTTCATTTGTGATGGGGCAGATATGTTATCAGCATGACGGTGGGATACTTGTAGAACAGGCCTATTTCCCACTGTATTATGAAATTGCTGTGGATAATATGTGTAATATCAAAAAGGTGGGGGGACTTGATACTTTGATGGAAATGCAACGGCGAATAGAGGAGTCATATGCCTTGTTGCTTAATAGATTCGTTATTTATAATCTAGATGTAAGTATATTGGAACTGTGGGAGGATATACCCTTGGAATACTATCGGGAAATCATACGGATTGCAAAACATGATAGAGACCAACAGGTGCCTATTGTCATTAAAGGCATTAAGGAAGGAGATGGACAAACTATAAATCGTATAAAGACTCTGTTTAAGATTAAGACAGATGTAAGGTTTGAAAAAACTAATAAGCAGGAATTAAAGGATAAATATGAAAGACTGGCCCAGCAAAGTACTTTAGGGGAACCCGACCTTGCAGTGCGATTGGATGGGAATGACCATGCGCCGAGACGATGATGAAGAAATGTCAGGAGAAATACAGCATATCTAAAATGCACATGGTTAATATAATGCTTGCAGAGAGGTGCGTAATATTATGCAAAAATCATAGATTTGTACTCTGCGATTTGGAAAGGCGAGCTCAATGTTTAAAATATAATTTTGGGGATATAAAATATAGTTATAAAACAATGTATGTGACACTAGAAATTAAGAGCAAATATTTTTCTTCTTTAAGGAGGATATAGAGTAAAGTTTTTGTCAGTTGCCTAAGAGAAAATAAATAGAGAGTACCAG